>CAMLSI010000187.1 GCA_946482585.1 uncultured Lysobacteraceae bacterium | reverse complement strand
TCGCCGTGCTGCGGGAGGTCGCCGACCGTGGCCGCCGCTGAAGTGCTCTATCTCTCGTATAACGGCATCGCCGAGCCGCTGGTGGAATCGCAGGTGCTCGCCTATCTGCGCGAGCTCGCGCGCAACGGATTCCGTTTCACCCTGCTCACGTTCGAACGCCGCCCGCCGTCCGCCGCGGACGCCGCGCGCTGGCGCGAGACGCTCGCACGGCAAGGGATTCGCTGGCACTGGCTGCGCAGCCGCGCGGGGCTGGGCCCGCTGACCTCGCTGATCGACGTTCATCGCGGGCTGCGCGCCGTGCGGCGTCTGCATGCGCAGCACCGGTTCGCGCTGGTGCATGCGCGCAGTTTCATCCCGGCGCTCGTCGCGCAGCGCTTCAAGCGTGGCGACGGCGTGCCCTTCGTCAACGACCTGCGCGGCTTCTGGGTCGACGAAAAGGTCTATCGCGGACGCCTGCGCGCGAACGGTCCGGTCTATCGCATCGCCAAGACGCTCGAAGCCCGGGTGTTGCGCGACAGCGACTACCTGGTGTCGCTGAGCGAGCGCGGCGCGCGCGAACTGCAGGGCTTTCCCGCCTGGCGCGGCGCGCCGCTGCCGCCGCTCGCGACGATTCCGACCTGCGTGGATCTCGAGCGTTTCCGGCCGGCGCCGCGGCGGCCGCGCGCCGCGCCGGTGTTCGGCTACGTCGGCTCGCTGAGCGAGGAATACCTGCCCGACGAGGTCATCGCCTGGTTCGCCGCGGCGCTCGGCTCCTTCCCGGACGCGCGGCTGCACCTGATCACGCGCAGCGCCGAAGCGCCGCTGCGCGCGACGCTCGCGCGGCACGGCGTGCCCGGCGACCGCGTGCGCCTGCTCGCGCTGCCGCCGGCGCAGGTGCCCGACGAAATCCGCGCCTTCGACGCGGCGCTGTCGTTCATCCGCCCGCATTTCGCGAAGCTCGCGAGCTGCCCGACCAAGGTCGGCGAATACCTCGCCTGCGGCGTGCCGGTCGTCGGCAATCGCGACATCGGCGATCTCGACGCGCTGCTCGACGACGGCGTGGGCTGCGTGCTCGCGGCGTTCACGCCGGCGGAACGGCAGCGCAGCTTCGCGCGTCTGGCGCAGCTGTGGCAGGACCCGCAGCTGCCGGCGCGCTGCCGCGCGCTCGCCGAGCGGCATTTCTCCCTGAGCGGCGGCAGCGCGCGCTATGCGCTCGCCTACCGCGAACTGCTCGGCGCCTAGCCATGTTCGAGACCGCGCTCGAATTCAGCGTCGCGATCCTGCTGCTGGGCTGCGTCGCCATGGCCTGGCTGCTCGCGCGGCGCGACCGCGGTCCGCGCGCGGCGCTAACGCTGCCGCCGCTGCCGCCGACCTCGGCAACCGTGCCGACGCCGGCGGCGCAGCGCTTCCTGCTGCGCGTGTTCGTCGGCGGCTGGCTCGTGCGCGCGATCGGCGTCGCGATCATCGCGATGACCGACGCGATCCGGCAGCTGAGCCTCAGTCCCGATTCGCTGCGCTACCACCGCGAAGGCATGGCGATCGCCGAGCAGATGCGCGACGGCTTCTTCAACGCGCCGAACTGGATCGACAACGGCTGGTTCCAGTTCACCGGCCTCGTCTACTGGCTGTTGGGGCCGGAACCGGTCTACATCCAGCTGATCAACATCACGCTCGGCGCGTTGACGCCGCTGATCGTGTTCCGCATCGCGCTCGCGGTCTATCGCGTCGAGAAGCTCGCGCGCGTCGTCGCGCTGCTGATCGCTTTCCTTCCGTCCTTCGTCTACTGGTCCTGCCTGATGCTCAAGGATCCGCTGTCGATCTTCAGCATCAGCCTGCTCGTGCTGGCGGTCGTGCGCCTGCGCGAGGGATTCCGCGTGACGCCGCTGATCGCGATGCCGGCCGCGCTGCTCGCGCTGCTCGGCATCCGCGAGTACCTGTTCTTCGTCTGCCTGTTCCTCATCCTGGTTTCCTATCTGCCGGTGCAGGGTCGGCGCACGATGCCGCTGCTCCTGACCATGTGCAGCCTCGTGCTGCTGATGGGCGTGGCGACGTATCTCGCCGGCTTCGGCGTGCTGGGCTCGGACTACATCCGCCAGTCGCACTACTTCGACATCGAATACATCAACCAGTCGCGCATCAACATCAGCCACGGCAGCGGCGCCTTCTTCGACGCGCCGGAAACCGCGGTCTGGGGCGAAGGTTTCGCCTCCAGCGCACGTGCCGCCGTGGCCGCGCTGTATTTCTTCTTCATCTCGATCGATCTCACCCAGATCGGCAGCGCGCGGCAGCTGATGGCGCTGCCCGAGATCCTCGTGATCCTCTGTCTGTTGCCGAGCCTCGCGCGCGGCCTGCGCTACAGCTGGCTGCATGCGCGCCAGGCTTCTCTGCCGCTCGCGGTGTTCGCGTTCGGCCTGCTCGTGGTCTACGGCTCGGCCGCGACCAACATGGGCGCGATGTTCCGCTGGCGCATGCAGGCGCTGCCGCTGCTGCTGATCTTCATGGTCTACGGCGTGTTCATCCACGGCCGCGGTCCCATCCATCGCGTACTCAAACGCCTGAATTTCTGAGGAGCGGCCGCATGCGCATCGATGTCGTCGTCCTCGGACTCTCGCCCACGGGCCTCTACGCGCTGCGCGAACTGCAGCAGGCGGGCTATGCGGTCGCGGGCGCCGACCGGGCCGCCGGATGCGCGCGCTGGTCGCGCGCGGCACGGCAATGCTGGCTGCTGCGCGACGAGGCGGATCTGCAGGACCGCCTGCGCGGCATCGCCGACGCTCAGGCCGAGCCGCCGCTGCTGCTGCCGACCAACGACCATTACATCGAATGGCTCACGCAGCACCACGCGGCGCTCGCGCCGCGTTTCCGTTTCGCCGGCTGCCACGGCGGCGTCGCCGCGGAGCTGCTCGACAAGCAGCGCTTCCATGCGTTGTGCGCGCGCCACGGCATGGCGACGCCGGGAATCTGGCACCTGCCGGACGCGCCGTCGCTGCGCGAGGCGATCGACCTGATCCCGTTTCCGTGCCTGCTCAAGCCCGCGCTCGTGCACAAGGCGCGACCGTTCCTGCGCGGCGACAAGCTGCTCGTCGCGCGCACGCGCGGACAACTGCAGGACCTCTGGTCGCAATTGCCGCCCGACAGCGGCGGCTGGCTCGTGCAGGAAATCATTCCGGGCGCGGAGTCGGAGATCACCGTGTTCGGCGCCTACGTCGACGCCGCCGGGCAGGCGCACCAGTCCTTCGTCGCGCGCAAGCTGCGTCAGTATCCGCCGGGCTTCGGCTCGGCGTCGCTCGCGCTGAGCGGGCCTTGCGAGGAAACGCGCGCGCTGTCGCAGGATTTCCTGCGCCGCATCGGGTTCCACGGCATCTGCGGCACCGAATTCAAGCGCGATCCACGCGACGGGCGCCTCAAGCTCATCGAGATCAATCCGCGTCCCACCCTGTGGTTCGCACTGAGCCACGCGGCCGGCAAGCGCATCGCGACCGCCTGGGCGCGCGACCTGCGCGCCGAGCCCGCGCCGCCGGACACGGCACAGCGCGACGGCGTGCTCTGGCGCTATCTCGCCAAGGACCTCGCCGCGCAGCAGTTCTACCGGCGCAATGCGATGGATTTCGTGCTGCCCGCGCCGCAGACCGCGGCCGCCGAGACGGCGGCCGATCGCTGCTGGGCCGTCTACGACCGTCGCGATCCGCTGCCCGCGCTGATGGAACCGCTGCTCTACCTGCGCAAGTACTTCGCGAGGCGCCGATGAAACGCATCATTGTCAACGCCGACGATTTCGGCATCGCCGACGGCGTCAACGCAGCGGTCATCGACGCCTTCCGCGCGGGCAGCCTGTCCAGCACCACCCTGCTCGTGAACGGCGCGGCGGCCGCCAGCGCGGCCGCGCTCGCGCGCGCGAATCCGGGGCTCGGCGTCGGCCTGCATTTCAACCTGACGCTGGGTGAAAGCAGCGCGCCGCGCGGCGCCGTCGCCTCGCTGCTCGGCGACGACGGACGCTTTCCGGATCGCGACGACCTCGCGCGCCGCCTGCTGCGCGGCCGCGTGAGCCGCGCGGAGCTGCGCACCGAACTGATCGCGCAACTCGATGCGTTCGCGGCACTGGGCCTGAGGCCGACGCATGTCGACAGCCATCAGCACGTGCATGCGTTTCCGCTCGTGTTCGACATCGTCGCCGACGAATGCAGCCGGCGCGGCCTGCCGCTGCGCCAGCCGCTCGTGCTGCGCCTGCCCTCGCGCCGTCCCGGCCTGGTCCGGCGCCTGCGCAGCGCCGTGCTCGCGTGGATGAACCGGCGCAATGCCGCGCGCTGGAACGGGCGTGTGCGCATGAATCGCGCCTTCGCGAGCGTGTTCGATTTCGGCGCCGTGCCGCCGTCGCTGCAGGCAGGCCACTACGGCGAGCTGCTGCGCTGCGCCGCAGGCGATCCGCTGGAACTCATGGTGCACGTGGTCCGCGACGCCGGCGAGGTCGACGGCCTCACGCGCATCGGCTCGGTGGCGCAGGCCGAGTGGGAATTCCTGCGCAGCGGCGCGCTCGCCGGCTTGATCGCGGATCACGACCTGCGCCTGTGCACCTACACCCAGGCCTTCGAGGGAACCTGATGCACCAGGACATGCACGAGGGTCGTCCATCGTCGCTCGCACGCTGGTCCTGGCGCGAAGCGATCTTCCTGGTGCTCGCGAATCACCTGCCGCGGCTCTGGCTGTTCGACCGCTATCGCGCGGCGGTGTATCGCCTGGCCGGCCTGCGCATCGGTCGCGGCAGCACGCTGTACGGTCCCGTGCACGTGCGGCCCTACGGCGGCTGCCGCCAGGTCACCATCGGCGCCGACACTTTCCTCAACATCGACACCGCGTTCACCGTCGTCTACGACCGCGTGACCATCGGCGACCGTGTGCAGGTCGGCCCGCGCGTGAGTTTCGAGACCATGGGTCACGGCCTCGTCTACGTGCCTGGCAAGGGCCGCGGGCGTACGTCCGCGCCCATCGTCGTCGAGGACGAAGTCTGGATCGGTGCGAATGCCGTGATCCTCCAGGGCGTGACCCTGGGCCGCGGCGCCGTCGTCGCGGCCGGCGCGGTGGTACACCGCGACGTCGCGCCGAACACCCTCGTCGGCGGCGTGCCCGCGCGCGTCCTGCGCGACCTCGCGCCGCCTCCCGCCGGGGATTCCGCATGAAAGTCATCCTGTTCGCCAATACCGATTGGTACTTGTATAACTTTCGCTTGCCGCTCGCGCAGACCCTGCACCGCCGCGGCGTCGAGGTCGTGCTGGTCTCGCCGCCCGGACCCTACGGCGAACGTCTGGCCGCGCTGGGGCTGCGCTGGATCGCCGCGCCGCTGCATCGGCGCAGCCTCGGCCCCTGGCGCGAAGCGCGCGTGCTGGCCTGGCTGTACCGGCTGCTGCGCCGGGAGCGTCCCGATCTCGTGCATGGTTTCACGATCAAGTGCGCGGTCTACGCGTCGATCGCCGCGCGCCTCGCCGGCGTGCCGGCCTGTGTCGCCGCGATCACGGGCCTCGGCTACGTGTTCACCAGCGGCGATCCGCGCGCGCGGCTGCTGCGGCCGTTCGTGCGTCTGCTGCTGCGTCGTGCGCTGACCGGCGCCGACCGGCGGCTCGTGCTGCAGAACGCCGACGACGTGGCGCTGTTCGTCGACGCGCATCTCGCCGACGCCGGCGCGATCCGGCTGATCCCGAGTTCCGGCGTCGATCTGTCGCGTTTCGTGCCGGGGCCGCGATCGAACCCGGATGCGGAACTGCGCGTGGTGCTCGCGGCAAGGCTGCTCCGGGACAAGGGCCTCGCCGAATACGCCGAGGCGGCGCGGCAGCTGCGCGCCGAAGGGCGACGGATCCGCTTCGAGCTCGCCGGCGCGCCGGACCCCGGCAATCCCGCGTCGATCGATCCGGCGATCGTGGAAGGCTGGCGCGGCGAAGCCGGCATCGCCTGGCTCGGTCACGTCGAGGACATGGCCGCGTTGTTCCGGACGGCCGACGTGGCCGTGCTGCCGAGCTATCGCGAAGGCCTGCCGCGCTCGCTGATCGAGGCCGCCGCCTGCGCGTGCGCGCTCGTGACCACGGACGTGCCGGGCTGCCATGCCGTCGTCCGCGACGGCGTCGACGGACTGCTCGTGCCGGTGCGCGACGCGACCGCGCTCGCGCGCGCGATCGCACGGCTCGACGACGACCGCGCGCTGCTGCGGCGGCTCGGCGACGCGGCGCGCGCGCATGCACTGGCCGAATACGACGTCGAGCGCGTGAACGCGCGCACGCTCGAGGTCTACCGCGAACTGTTGCCGGACTTCACGCGCCGCAGCAGCGCGGCATTTCGTGCCGACGGCGCGCGATCGCCGACGCCGTGATGCCGGCAACGCGCAGCGGCGCCGACGGCGGGCAAAAAACCCGCCGAGCTCCGCGGCGCGCGCTTCACCGCACGACCAGAACGGGAATGGCTGAGTGAGTCAGCACTTTCTGGGTGACGCTGCCGAGCATCAAAGCGGCGATTCCGCGCCGGCCGTGGGACGCCATGACGACGAGATCGCAGGCATGCTTCTCGGCAGCGGCGATGATCGCCGCATAGGGATCGTCGCCATAGGCGAACGACGTCTCGATGGCGATGCCTTCGGTCCCGATCGATGCGCGCCATTCGGACAGCACGGTCTCCGCGCGCTTTTCCGCGTAAGCGGCGTAGGACTCTTGGGATTCCTCGAGCGAAGCCGGTCGCACATCCAGCACGTGGAATGGCGGAATCGTGTGGAACCCGACCAGGCTGGCCTGCAGCGGCCTCGCCAGGCCGGCGGCGATCCGCGCGGCACGCAGGGAGCGTTCCGAACCATCGGTGGGCACGAGAATGCGTTTGAACATGGGATTTCCTCCGATCGGACAAGCATGGTGAATCGAGAGACGGACACGGCACGCGCCTCGTCGGCAGCTCGCACGACACGCGCGGCGCGTTCTAGCGCACGGTCAAGCCGTCGACGACGGCGGTGACGCCGCCGACGGACCAGGCGGCGCGCAGGATCGCCTGCCGCTCGTCCCAGCTGTCGACTTCTCCGCCGAGCGTCACGGTTCCGCCGCTCACGTCCACGCGGATGCGTTCGCTTTCGAGCCGGGCATGGCGCCGCAGCGCGCCGTCGATGCCGCGCTTGATGTCGGCGATATCGATCGCCGTGTGCACCAGCGTGATCTCGTTGTGGACGCCGACTACGCCCGACAGCTGGCGCACCGCCGATTCGGCGGCACGGCGCTGATAGTCCCAGTCGACCTTTCCGAGCAGGGTGATCCAGCCGTCGGCGACGCGGACTCGGACGGCGTCGGCCGGGACCTGGGTGCTCCACGCCAGAATGGATACGGCGCGCTGAGCGATCTCGTCGTCGGCACGGCGCTTGTGGCCCGGCAGCCGGACCTCGATGTGCTGTGCGATCCCCCGCACCCCCTTGACTCGCCAGGCGGCACGCTCCGCCGCGCGTTTCTGCGGAAAATCGCTCACGTGGCCTGAGAGCGTGACGATGCCGTTCTCGGCGGTCACGCCGATGTCGGCAGCGTCGATGCTCGGCTCGCACTCGAGTGCCTGGATGACGTAGTCGCGCAAATCGTTGTCATTCACGACGGATCTCCTCGGATGCCGGAACGCCGATGCCGGGATCGACTCCGGTTCGCCGGTCATGAGGCGACTACGCCACAGCGGTCGCAGCGGCGTGTTGATTCAGATCAACCCCTGGCGGGAAGTCCGGGCGGCAAGAGCAGGCACGCGGCCGCCGCGTCGATTCAGACCTGTTCGCGTCGTTCTGCCGGTGCGGTCGACGGACCGCGCGCGGCAACCGTATCGACCACGGCAGCAGCCACGGCCAGCAACGCGGGGCCCACGAAGATCCCCGCTACGCCGAACGCGATGACGCCGCCGAACACGCCGATCAGCGTCAGGACCAGCGGCAGATGACTGGTTCGGCTGATCAACAACGGCTTCACCACGTTGTCGACCGCGCTGATGCCGAGCAGCCCGTAGAATCCCATGAACACGGCCCTGCCGATCTCGCCGTGCTGGGCCAGCCATATCGTCGCGGCACCCCAGACCAGCGGCGGCCCGATCGGCACCAGGGAAAGCACGAAAGTCAGCGCACCGAGCAGCAACGGATTCGGGACGCCGGCGATCAGGAACCCGATCATGGCCACGACCGACTGCGCCGACGCCGTGCCGACCACCCCGATCAGCACGCCGACGACGGCGCGGCGGGCGACACCGAGCAGCTCGACCGCGAAACTGCCGCCGGCCCGGTCCGTGAGCTGTACCAGTACGGTCGCCAGGCGCTCCCCATGACGGAACAGCGCAAACAGCAGCAGCGCGCCGAGCGCGATCTGGCCCAGGCCGTTGCCGAGCGCCTTGCCGATGGCCAGCAGCCAACTTCTCGCCGGCGAAGCCCACTGGGCGATCCAGGCGCCGTCCGACGCTGCGGCCGCATTCCAGAGCTGCTGGAGATAGCCGCCCAGCCACGGCAGCTTGATCAGCCAGGCGGGCGGCCCTGCCCGGCTCGACTCGACCATCGCATCGAAGCCCGCCAGACCTGCCTTGAGCGATTCGTCGAGCGAGACCACCAGCAGCGCCACCGGTGCGATGATCAGCAGTGCGACGACGATGCAGGTCACCAGACTCGCGAGGACCTGTCGCCGGCCCAGGTGCTCCACCATCCACTTCTGCAGCGGCCACAGCGACACGGCAATGGCGATGGCGAACAACATGGCAGGCACGAAAGGACTGAGTATGCGCAGGCAGCCGTAGCCGAAGGCAAGCATCAGGACGATCCGCGCCAGCCGATAGGCATCGGCCGCGACGGGAAACGGACGTTCACTATCCACGCTCGGGACCCTGTTGTCGGTTGTTCTGCGGCAATGCGGACATGTCCTGTTCCGAGCTTACGCCGACCGCGCGCACGCCGTCCGTGGTGCCCTGGCGGTTCGTGCGCGCAGCCCGCGGCGTAGGCAAGAATACGGATTCCTTCGTTTCCGGTCCCGAGCTTCCGCTCTTGAACGCCTCCTACCTCGTTTCCGGCGACGCAGTGACATGAAGCCGCGCACCACCTACCGGTTCGGCCGATACCGGCTTTCGCCTGCGACGCGCGAGTTCCGCTGCGGCGGCGAAGCGATCGCGGTTCCCGCACGCGTGTTCGACTGCATGGCCTACCTGATCGAGCACCGCGCACGCGCGGTCGGCCGCGACGAGCTCGGCGCGGCGATCTGGGGCAAGGCCGACATCTCCGAAGCGCAGCTCACGCAGACCATCCTGCGCGCGCGCCGGCTGCTCGACGAAAACGCGGGCGACCAGAACTACATCCGCACGGTTCCGCGCTTCGGCTACCACTGGACGGCCGCGGTGCGCGTCGAGACCGAGTCCGAGACCGAGACCGAGTCCGATGATGCGGCAGCCGGCACCGATGCGGATCTCGCCGCGGAAGCGATCGCCGTCGACGACGGTCCGGGTCCGGCCGACGCCGGGCCGGCACGGCCGGCGGAACCCGGACACCGGCCGAAACGATTCGCGCAGACCGCGCTCGTTGTGCTCGCGATCCTCGCCGCCTCGGTCGCGATCGCCTGGACCTGGCGCCTGCGCGCGCCGCCGCCCGCGCCCGCGCCGGCGCTGCCGGCCGGCGCGGCAC
>CAMLSI010000186.1 GCA_946482585.1 uncultured Lysobacteraceae bacterium | reverse complement strand
ATCAGCTCGTTCATGCGCATCTGGATCGGCTGGGTGAACTCGTAGTTGTTGCCCGGCAGCCGGCGCATCGCGGCGGCGATCTCGTCGAGGAGCTCGCTCTTGCGTTTGCGCGGATCCGGCCACTGGTCGCGCGGCTTGAGCATCAGGAACGTATCGGCGACCGACGGCGGCATCGGATCGGTCGCGACTTCGGCGGTGCCGAGTTTGCTGAAGACGCGATCCACTTCGGGAAAGCGCTTGGCGGTCGCCTCGAGCGACAGCTGCATGCGCACCGACTGATCGAGACTCGTGCCCGGGATCCGCATCGCATGCATCGCGACGTCGCCCTCGTCGAGGCTCGGCACGAACTCGCTGCCGAGGCGCACGGCGACGAGACCGCAGACTACGCAGAGGGCGAACGCGCCCGCGATCACGGCGACGCGTGCGCGCAGCGTCCAGGCGAGCACGGGCTCGTAGCATCGGCGCGCGGCCCGCATCAGACGCGTTTCCGTTTCGTCGACGCGGCCGCGCAGGAACAGTGCGACCGCCGCCGGCACGAAGGTCAGCGACAGCGCCATGGCCGCGACCAGCGCGAGCACGACCGTGATCGCCATCGGATGGAACATCTTTCCTTCGACGCCGCCGAGCGCAAAGATCGGCAGATACACCGCCGTGATGATGCCGAGGCCGAACAGACTCGGCCGTATCACGTCGGCCGTCGCCGCTGCCGTCGCGTCGAGGCGTTCGTCCTGCGTGAGGGTGCGGCCGAGTCCGTGCTGCAGCTCGCCGAAGCGCCGCAGGCAGTTCTCGATGATGATCACCGCGCCGTCGACGATGAGTCCGAAGTCGAGCGCGCCGAGGCTCATGAGGTTGCCCGAGACGCCGCCGCGCACCATGCCGGTCACGGTCAGCAGCATCGCGAGCGGAATCACCGCGGCCGTGATCAGCGCGGCGCGGAAATTCCCGAGCAGCAGGAACAGCACCGCCACGACGAGCAATGCACCCTCGGCGAGATTCTTCGCCACGGTGCGGATGGTGCGGTCGACCAGACCGGTGCGGTCGTAGACCGGATTGACCGACACGCCCGCCGGCAAGCTCTTGCCGGCTTCGCGCAGACGCGCGTCGGACGCGCGCGCGACGTCGCGGCTGTTGGCGCCGATCAGCATGAACACCGTGCCGAGCACGACTTCCTGGCCGTTCTGCGTGGCCGCGCCGGTACGCAGTTCCGCGCCCTCGCCGACCTCGGCGACGTCGCGCACGCGGATCGGCACGCCTTCGCGACGATCGAGCACGATATCGCGGATGCCGTCGAGATCGGCCACCTGCCCCGGCGCGCGCACGAGGAACTGCTGGCCGTTGCGCTCGATGTAGCCGGCGCTGACGTTGCGGTTGTTCGCGGCGACGGCACGCACGACATCCTGCAGGGTGAACCCGAGCGCGACGAGCCGTGCCGGATCCGGCGTGATGTGGATCTGTTGCGCAAAGCCGCCGATCGTGTTGACTTCGGTGACGCCGGGCACGGTGCGCAACTGCGGGCGTATGACCCAGTCCTGCAAGGTGCGCAGATCGGTCGGCGTGTAGCGCGTGCCGTCGGGCTTCACCGCTTCGGGCGCGGCGTCGACGGTATACATGAAGATCTCGCCCATGCCGGTCGCGATCGGCCCGAGCTGCGGCTCGACGCCGTCGGGCAGTTGCGACGACACTTGGGCGAGACGCTCGGCGACCTGCTGGCGCGCGAAATACAGGTCGGTGTCGTCGTCGAACACCGCCGTCACCTGCGACAGCCCGTAGCGCGAGATCGAACGCGTGTGGTCGAGCCCCGGCACGCCCGCGAGCGCGGTCTCGATCGCAAAGGTGACGCGCTGCTCGGACTCGAGCGGCGAATAGCCCGGCGCTTCGGTGTTGACCTGCACCTGCACGTTCGTGATGTCGGGCACCACGTCGATCGGCAGCCGGCCGAAGCTCCAGGTCCCCAGCGCACCCAGCGCGAGCGTCAGCGCCAGCATCAGCCAGCGGTGCGCGACGGAAAAACGGATGAAGGTATCGAGCATGGCGGTCGTGTCAGTGATCGTGCGAAGCGCCGGACTTTTCGATGTCCGCCTTCACCAGGTAGCTTTGCTCGACGACGACGTCATCGCCCGGTTCGAGCCCCGACAGGACCTCGATGCGTTCGGCGTCGCGCATGCCGAGTTCGACCGGCCGCACTTCGTAGGTATCGCCGACGCGCACGAACACGACGTCCCAGTCGCGGAACGTCTGCAGCGCCGACAGCGGAACGACGAGGTCGGCGGGCTTGCGCTGCACGGTCACGCGCGCACGCACGGCCGAGCCCGGCCGCCAGAGGCCGTCGGCGTTCGCCAGCGCCGCGCGCGCCACGGTGCTCTGGCTCGCCGTCGCCGTGCCGGGCAGCACGCGCTCGAGCGTGGTCTGCGCGACGGCACCGTCGCTCATGCGCGTCACGGTCACGGGCACACCCGCCGTGATGTGCTGCGCATCGGCGCCGAACAGATGCAGGTCGACCCAGAGCGACGACAGATCGGCGACTTCGTACAGCGCCGTGCCCTCGCTCGCGATCGCGCCGAGGCTCGCATTCCGCGCGAGCACCGTGCCGGCGATCGGCGTCGTCACGGCATACGTCGACAGGCTCAGGTTGCTCTCGATCCGCGCGAGGGTCTCGCCGGCGCGCACGCGATCGCCGACCTGCGCGCGCAGTTCGCGGATCGGCCCGGCGAACCGCGCCGTCACCGCGGCGACGCGACCTTCGACGGTCGTGAGCAGCCCCTGCACTTCGTGCTCGTCGGCGATCACGCCAGGTCCGGCGGCGGCGACGCGAATGCCGGCTTCGCGCGCGATCGCGGCATCGATTTCGGTACGGCCTTCGTAGCTCGGATAGGACCAGCGCAGCGACTGGCCGCGGACCGTCGCGAGCACCTCGACATCGAACGAATGCGGTTCGCCGACGACCGTGGACGCGAGCAGACTGCCGTCGGGCTGCGCCGTGAGCGTGTGGCTCTCCTTGCGTTCGCCGAGTCGAACGAGGCGCACGTCGACCTGGCCGGCGGTTGCCGGCAACGGCTTGCCGTCGGCATGGAGCCATGCACGGAATTTCGGCGGCGTGCCGGCTTCGGCGATCGCGAGTTCGATCGCGTAGACGCCCTGCTTCAGCACACGGCCGCCATGTTCGCCGGTCGACGTTTCCGCCGCGTCGTCGTGATCATGCGCGTCGCCGTCGTGGCCATCGCGTTTTTTTCCGGCCGACAACGTCGCATCGCCGGAAGCATGACCGTCGCCGGGTTCGCCGGCGCGATCGCAGCCGCCCAGCGCCAGTACCAGGACACTCGTCAGAAACAGTCTGCGGATCACGGGGGTCCTCCTTTGTCCGTCGCCGGCGCCGCGCCGATGACGAACGGCTCGGCGGTGAGGCGCTGCAGTTCGATCAGGGCGCGCTGCGCATCGAGCGCGGCATCGAGTTGCTGACGGCGCGCAGCCGTGCTTTCGGACTGCACCTGCGCCCATTCGAGATAGCTGATCGCGCCGGCGCGATAGGCGTGTTCCGCCGCCGCCCCGGCCTTGCCGAGCTGCGGCAGGATGTCGTCGCGGTAGCGCAGGACTTCGAGCCGCGCGACGCGATAGCGGCCGTGCGCTTCGATCAGGGTCGAGCGCAGGCTCGCGGCCTTGGCCTCGCGTTCGAGGGCCAGCGTCTCGAGCTCGGCTGCTGCGGCGCGCAGGCCCGGCTGCGCGCGTGCGCGCGCACCGAGCGGCACGGCGATGCTGCCGACCAGCGCGACATCGTCGTCGGCTTCGAGACGGCGTACGCCGATCGACCAGTCGAGGTCGGCCGTCGCATCGGCGCGCGCGAGCTGCAGCCGCGCCTCGCGGAGGCGGCGCTCGTCGGCGAATCGCGCCAGATCGGGCGAGTCTTCGACGATGCGCTGCAGCGCGCCGACGTCCTCGATCAGCGGCAGCGCCGTCGGCTCGACGTCCATCGCCGCGAACGCGGGTTCACTCTCGCCCCAGAGTGCGGCGAGATGCCGCCGCGCCGCATCGAAGCGCTGCGCGGCGCGATCGCGATCGAGTTGCGCACGCGCGAGCGCGGCGCCGGCCGTCAGCACGACGGATTCCGGAGAGGCGCCGGCATTCAGGCGAATGCGTGCCGCCGCGACGGCGCGCTCGCGCTGCACGATGTCGGTCTCGGCAATGACGCGCTGCCGCGTCGCCGCGACCAGCGCGAGATAGCGCCGCGCGGTTTCCGCGAGCAGATCGAGACGCTGTGCCTCGCGCTCGTTCGTCAACGCATCGAGACGGCCGCGAGCGACCGCCTCGCGCGCGTCGCGCTTGCCGCCGCGCTCGAGCACGCCGGCCAGGCTCACGGTGAGCTCGGCATTCCGGAACCCGGCGGAAGCGCCCGTGCCCGGCGCGTTGTCGAGCGATGCGCCGAGCGTGCGCACCGGATCGAGTGCAGCGCGCTCGCGCTCCGCGCTCAAGGCGGCGCGGCGCGGTTCGAATGCGCGCAGTTCGGGATTGGCGGCGACGGCACGCGCGAACGCGGCCTCGAGCGCGAGTGTGGAACCGGCAGCGGTGATCGCGTCACCGCGCGCCGGCAGGCACGGGACGAGCAGAAGCGCGGCCAGGGCCGCGACAGGCAGACGCATGGAATTCTCCGGAAGCGAGGACGATGCCGGCAGCGCCGGCCAGGCCACTCAGCCCGCGATCGGAGGACGGATGTCGACGGGATAGTCGCCGCGCGCGACGGACGGCGTGCGCGGCAGAGGAACGGAAGAAACGAAGGCCGCCGTCGGCAGACGCAGCGGCGACGCCAGGACCGGCGAGGCATGCAGACAGCAGTCGATGCAGCCGCCGTCGCAACAGTCGCCGACGTCCGGCGTCCCGGCATCCGCCATCGCCACGGCAACAGCCCCGTCGTCGCCGGCGGCCGTCGCCTCGCGCGCCCCGGCTGCCGCGATCGCATCGCCGATGTCGCAGCGTGTCGCCACCGCCGGCGTCAGCACCTGCCCGAGCAGCAGCACGACCACCAGCGCCAGCCGCGACCACGCAAATCCGCCGAGACGACGGCGAATGGCGGCTAGCGGATGGGCGGATTTCGCGGACATGGAGCGTGACTCTAGCCAGCACCGGACGCGTTAGACAATTACACGCCGCGCCGCGGACTGCCGCGGCATCGCGGCACGCCGGTTTTCGCGCCGGCACACGTACGCCGCGCCGCTGCCCCATGACGGGGCGTCATAACCTGCAATCCGCACTTCGCTGAACGTCGACTTCCGCATGGGATTCTCCCTTGACGAGAGTCCCTACTATTCGCCGGGCTCACTTTACGGGGGATGGACCGTCCTTCGCGGCGAGATTCGCCAACCTGCCGGGACGGCTGAAACGATCGCGCCCGCGTCCCGCCGGTCGGCAAGCCTGCACTTGCGATCCGGCGAGGCACGGGCACGGTGGCCGTACACCGTGAACGTATCTACACGTTCACGATCGGACAATCAGCTGAGCTGCATCGTCATCTTGCCGTACAGCCGTTCGGCCGGGATGTTTCTGCGCGCGCATTCATCGAGCATCTTGCCGGTCTCGGTGATCTGCACCGAGTTCTCGTCGTAGTCCAGGCCCATGAAGTACTTGTACCAGGGCTCCATGCCGAGCGCGTAGAGGAACAGGTGCGAGGGCTTGAAGATCTCGGCGATGTTGTTCGCCTGTTCGAAGTTGGAGCCGTTGAGGCGGCGCGATTCCTTGATCTTCTTGCTGACGAGTTTGGTGTGCAGGGCGCCGTAGAGCCAGGTATACGGCGCGCCGACGCATTCCATGCCGATGGCCATGACGTCGACCTCGCCGAGATCCCGGCCGATATGGCGGTACATCGCCGGATCGAGGTTGGACGAATCCGCACCGAGGAAGATCTTCTTGTCGAGCAGCTCGAAATACCAGGCGGTCTTGGAACGCACGTTGAGGTCGCCGTGCTCGCCGAGGAACGGCACGCTGACGATGCGTCCGCCGGGCACGCCGATCTCGTCGAGATCGTCCATCTCGATCACGTCGAAGTTGAACTGCCGCAGCAGCTGGCGCAGCGACGGGTCGGACAAGGTGCCGCCGTTGTTCTTCGGCACGAGGATCTTGCCGGTCTTGTAGCGCAGCTGCAGCAGCGACTCGAGGTTGGCGTGGTCCTGATGGTTGTGGGTAATGCAGATGTAGTCGATGCGCTCCGGCAGCTGGCTGAAGCTGATCACGTCGTCGGCGAAATCCGGGCCGCGCGAGGCGATGACCGGGTCGACGACGATCGCCACGTCCGGCGTCTGCACGAGGAAGCCCGCATGGCCGAGGTACTGCAGGCGCACGCCCTCGGTGACCGGCTCGTGCCGGTGCGCCGGCGGCGTCGTGGTGAACAGTTCGCGGTAGGCGATGCCGCCGGAGGTGTTCCGCCCGGCGAACAGCTGGTCCAGCCGCGCCGCGTCGATCGGCGTCTCGCGGGCGCGGAACATCTCGTCGAGGATCGGATCGTTGTAATCGGTGTTGAGCTGCAGGTTGCTCGCATCCGGCAGGCGCGGCGTGCTCAGCACGAACGGGCGTCCGCCGACCTTGTCGACGATGCCGAACGACACGTTCTGCAGCGAACGCTTGTAGAGCGGGCTCTTGTACAGCAGGCTTTCGAGCAGGCGGTACGACGGATTGTGTTCGAGGTCCATGAAGATCTCGACGTAGCCCTTGAGCGGTTCGGGCACCTTGTCGTAGAGATACTCGATCGACTCCCCGCTGGTGTGCGTGCGCAGCAGTTCGTCGAGCTCGCGCACCGCGTCCGACAGCGCGACCAGGTCCGCATGCTCGGTGTCGATGCGCTCGATCAACGCCTTGATGTCGGCGACCTGGTCTTCCTTGCAGTCGAGGAACTCGGCCCCGGCCATGCCCGGCTGATGCACGGCCATGATGTGCAATTTATAGTTCTTTACAAAAGAGCTCATGATGCGCCGGTGCGTGTTGACGATATGGCGCGCGCCTGTCACCGGCGGCAGCAGATACGGCCATGCGTACCACTGGTTGAGCAACGGCTCGAAGTAGACGTCTTCGCGCAGGTAGAGTTTTTCGCTTTCGTTCCCCATGGGGTGCTCCTGATGTCATGCGGTGCCGGCCGCCAGGCCGGCCTGTTGCAGGTTGATCGGTGTGCCCTGCCCGCCGGTGGCGGGCCAGGCGTTCAGGCCGCGGCGAGCTGCCGGGCGACGAGGCCGGTCAGCAGGTCGACGTGGCTGTGGATGAAGAAATGGCCGCCGGGTATCTGCTCGAAATGGGCTTCGGATTCGAGCTGCTGCTGCCAGGAGCGGATCTGCACTTCCTCGATCTCGTCCTCGGCACCGTAGAAGATGCTGGTCGGCACCGCGAGCTTGCGCGCCCGTGCGAACGCATAGCCTTCGGCGAGGGAGAAATCGGCGCGCAGACCGGGCAGGAAGACGTCCAGCAGTTCGCGGTTGCGCAGCACTTCCGGCGGCGTGCCGCTCAGCGATTCCAGCTTGCCGATGAATTCGTCGTCGCTCATGGCCGAGTACGGCCGATCGAACACGCGCGTCCATGGCGCCGGGCTCGCGGAAAGAAACAGGTGGCGCGGCAGCGGCAGGCCGCGTTCCTGCAGCACGCAGCTGAGCTCGAACGCGACCAGCGCGCCGTTGCTGTGGCCGAAGAAACTGAAGGGACGGTCGAACAGCATGGGTTCGATGTCGGCGAGCAGCGCCGTGCTGAGCTCCTGCAGCGTCGAATACGGCGTCTCCATCACGCGGCTGCCCTTGCCTGGCGCCTGGATGCCGATCAGTTCTATCGACGGCGGCAGGTGTTCGGCCCAGGCGCGGAACACCTGGGCGTTGCCGCCGGCATACGGAAAGCAGAACAGCCGCTGCGTCGTACGCCGGGAACTGGAGTGGGTGACGATCCAGGGATTCTTCATTGCAGCGACCTCGCTTCATCAAGACGAAAAACGGACAACGGTTCAGTTCGCGGCGACGGTGCGGTCCGCGCCGTGCAGCCGTGCCATGCCGACCAGCACCTGGCGGTTGCCCGCGTAGGATTCGCGTCCGTGCGAATACAGCATGTTGTCGAGCAGCAGCAGGTCGTTGCGCTGCCACTCGAAGCTGATCGTGTTGCGCCGGTAGACCTCGCGTATCGCGCTCAGCGTCTCCGCCTCGATCGGCGCGCCGTCGCCGTAGTAGGTGTTGCGCGGCAGGTGTTCTTCCGGCATCACGCTGAGCAGGCTTTCCTGCACCTGCGGTTCGAGGTTGCTCACGTGGAACAGGTGGGCCTGGTTGAACCAGACCGTGTCGGCGGTGACCGGATGCGTCGCGCTGGCCTGGTTCACCTGCTGCGTGCGCAGGTGCTTGTCGTCGAGCCACTCGAAGCTCAGCTCGTTGGCGGTGCAGAACTCTTCCACGTCGGCCTTGTCGGTGGTCTGGAACACTTCGCTCCACGGAATGTCCAGGTCGCTGTAGTTGCGCACGTAGCGCACGCCGTGCTCCTCGAAGCGCCGGCGCAGCGGCTCGGGCAACTGCGCGTAGACGCGCCGGCTGTCGCAGATCGGCGTCGCTCCGCCCTGACTCGACGGCATGGTGCAGAGAAAGCCGATGCGCATGGCCCAGCGGTTGGTATACGAATTCTCGTTGTGCTGCGGGATGACCTGGTCCGGATGGTATTCGGTCGCCGTGTACACGTTGCCGCGCAGCTCGGTGCGCGGCGTGGAGCGGTAGGTGTACTGGATCAGCTCCTCGCCGAACAGCGTCGCCAGTGTCGCGCCGAACTGCTGGCTGCCGGCGAATTTCAGCCCGCGGATCAGCAGCGCGCCGTTCTCCTGCACCAGCCGTTCGACGGACTCGCGGTTGCGCTGCGCCCAGTCGGTCACCTTGAGATTGCCCGCATCCACGTCGAGCAGCAGCCGGGTACCCTGGATTTCCTTGAGGTCCCCGATGCCGATGCCATCCAGATCGATCATTGCCACATCCTCCACAAATCCTGTTTCATTGCCGCGGCCGCGCCGCGGATTCCGTGTTCAGTCGAAACGCAGCGCCACCGCCGGCTCGTGCAGCACGGCACGACGCGTGGAAATGAATACCGCGCTGAGCACCAGCGCCGTCACGATCGCCGCGACCAGCAGGCCGATCCCGGTCAGCGCGAGCGCGCCCACGCCAGCGAACTTCGACACGACGTAGAGCACGAGCACCGAGATCGCACCGCTGACCAGCAGGCCGACGCCGAGCTGGCGCCCGCCCTGGCGCAGGAACAGCGCGATGATGTTCGCGTCGCTCGCGCCGATGGCGCGGCGCAGCCCGATCTCGTGCGTGCGCTGCACCACCGCATTGGCGGTCAGGCCGTAGATGCCCGTCATCGCGAGCAGGATCGCGAACAGGCCGCAGCGGATGAACAGGTCCGTCATCGTCGTGGCCATCAGCGTGAGCTTTTCGAGCATCGCGCCGTAGCTGAGCACGCGGCCCGGTATCGCATACGGATCGACGTTGGCCAGCGCGCGGTACAGCGCGTTGCGCGCTTCGCCGAAGCTGCCGCGATGCTTGACCAGCACGCTGGCCGAGGCCTGGATGAACTGCGGCAGCGGCAGGTAGAGCGCGGTGAAGTTGCTCTTGCGGTTGGTCAGCAGGTCGCCGCGGCGTATGTC
>CAMLSI010000185.1 GCA_946482585.1 uncultured Lysobacteraceae bacterium | reverse complement strand
TGCCGTCGCCATCGAAGTCGGCGGCGGCGATGCCCGCAGACTGGCCGCCCGGCTGAAAGATGTGCGGTGTGAAGGCCCAGTCCAGACCTACGGTAAAGGTATACAAGCGACCCGGCGTAGACATCGCGATGTCGGCCTTCCCGTCGGCGTTGAAGTCGCCGGCAACGAGCAACCGCGTGTCCTGCGCAGCCCAGGGAAAGTCCTGCGCATAGGCGGTCAAGTCAGTGCGGAACGCTTGGATGTACGGCGCTGCAGTCTGGGAATGAACCGGTGTCGCGCCGGCGAGCACCAGCAGCGCCGCGAATACGCGCAGCGGAATTCGTTCTTTTGTCATGATGTTTTCACAGCTCCACAAAGTTGTCGTGCCGGCCGGCCGGCGCCGGCGACTGAAAGCCGTCGGCGAACAGGCGGTCGGCGGCGGGGTCGTAGCGCAGCACGCGCAGGCCGCGCTGGGTGACCGCGGCAATATCGAGCCTGCCGTCGCCGTCGTAGTCGCCGCGTGCGAGTCCGCGAGCGTAGGTGCTCTGGTCGATTTCCGCGGTGAAGCCGATAAGCGCGGGCGCATCGAAGGTGAAATCGCGGTGTCCGTAGAGCACCGCCGCGACGCCGTTCTGACAGTTCACGAGGATGTCGTTCTTGGTATCGCCGTTGTAGTCACCGAGGCGCACGGACGCGTTGTAGGTCGCGCAGTCGGTCGTCGGCTGCGGCACGCCATCCCATTGCAGCACGGTCGCCGAGCCGTTGTTGCGCAGCACGCGTACCGCGTAATCGCGCGTATTGGGCGACCCCGCCGGCACATAGGAGAAGACGACGGCGGCATCGAGGCGTTGGTCGCCGTCGATGTAGCCGCTGCCGATGCCTTCCACGCGCGGCGACAGAAGTCCCGCGCCGACCTGGAGTGCCGTAAGCAGCTGCGGCGTGGACGTCAGGGTGTTGTAGTAACTGAGGCTGACTTCGCCATTGCGATTGCCCGCCAGCAGATCGGCACGGCCGTCGCCGGTGAAATCGGCCGCCAGTCCCCAGACGGCACCGCCGGCAGCCGGCAGACGACTGGTCGTCGTGGCGAACTGCCCGCCGGCCTGTCCCCAGGCCAGCAGCACGCTCGTGCCGGCAGGCGTCGTATCGCGACCGTGATCGAGCGCGACCAGATCGACTCGACCGTCGCCGTTGAAATCGCCGCTGACTAGACCGGACAGGCGAGCGTCTTCGCCCGTGGCTTGGGTCGCGATGGCCTGGTAGTGGCGAAAATTCGCGCCGCCGAGATTGCGCAATACGCGCACCTGACGACCGTCGCCGGTATAGGCCAGGTCGGCTCTGCCGTCACCGTCGAAATCGCCGCCGGCGACGGCGCCGCTCTCGATCTCCAGCGGCGCCCAGAACGGCAAGGTCTTGCGCACGAAGCGCCCGTTGCCCTGCGACAGGTAGATTCGCGCCGGACCGGTCACGACCGGCACGACCAGATCGCTGCGGCCGTCGCCGTTGAGATCCAGCCCGCCGGCGATCGGCGTGTTGAAGTTGTAGGGGAAGTAACCCCAGCGATCGCGGTAGCTCACGCTGTACGGCTGGAACTGGCTCCAGGCGCCGGTCGCTGTGGTCAGCAGCAAGGCGAGCGCCGCAAGGCGCTGGGCGGGAAAACGCGGGGAGAAGGTCATCGTTGCGCAAAGCGACGCTGGCGGGATGCAGCGGCGTGGACTGTCGTTGCAGCCGCCGGGAAAGTCCTGACGGAATCGTTACGAAAACATCCGCCTCGGATTCCAGTCACTTACGCGGGGCTGTGTCGCGCCGCCACCGCGGAACCCCGGGCTCCCCGCGGTGCGCACGCGACCTGATACGAGCGCCGTTCCCGCGCACGGACAGTTCGTGCCGGCCGGCCCGACACGGATGGCCGCCCTCCGCCGGCGCTGCGCGTCGCGGGCGGTCGCCCCGATCAGGCAGCCGCGCGGGCGTACGGCCGCGCCGACGGCGATCGCTCGCGAACGAACCCGCCGGCGTCGCCTGTGATAGAACGCGTTCCCAATTAGCGCTTTCCATCTATCGCATTCGTACACCCCCACCCGCGTTTGCCGGAGAGTCCCATGACGTCCCTGAGTGCATCCGTAGTCGCCACGCCGCCGCTCACGATCGACCAGCTCTACAAACCCGCTTCCACGCCCGGCAACGTCGGCCTGTGCCTGTCCGGCGGCGGAACGCGCGCCTGCTGCGCCGGCATGGGCCAGCTGCGCGCGCTCGCGAACATCCAGGCCAACGGCGCACCGTTGCTCGCCCAGATCAAGGCGCTGTCGACCGTGTCGGGCGGATCGTGGCTCGGCGTGCCGTATCAATACATGCCGAAGGGGCAGTCGTCGGACGACACCTATCTCGGCACCTACGTCGCGAACCAGGGTTCGCTGACGCTCGCGGACCTGTCCGCCCTGCCCGAGGGAAACGCCGGCAATCCGATGACCTCGATCATGTTCTCGCTCGAAGGGATCGCCGCCTCGGCCGTGCTGCTCTACGAGCTCTACGCGAACCTGGGCCAGAACGCGCTGCCCGCGAACCTGCTCTGGCAGATGGTCATGGGGCTCAACATCCTGGACTCGTACGATCTGCTCGATCTGAACGTCGCCACGGGCCAGCCGCAGGACCTGTTCTCGGCAAACAAGACGTCACTGGACGCCATCACGACGCCGAACGGCAGCCTCGCCTCGCAGACGGCGTATCTGTTCGCCGACCAGGTCGATCCCACGCGCACGCAGCGGCCGCTGCACATCTGCAACATGGGCATGTTCGTCAACGTCAGCGATTTCTCCTTCGCACTGCTCGCGCCGGTCCAGTCCAACGGTCTGATGACCGGCATCGTCGGCGCGCCGGCGAATGCGACCGATGCGAACAAGCTCGCAGTCGGCGGCGGCGGCGTCGAGTCATTCGCGTTCAATTCGACGTTCGTGTCCGAGTCCGGCGCCACCGCGACGGTCACGCAGACGCGACAGTGGTCGCTGACCGACATCATGGGCACGAGCAGCGCGGCGTTCGCGGAAACCGTGCGGAACCAGATCCAGCAGTGGGAAGCCAACCCGGCGCTGTTCGCGCAATGGCTCGCGGAAGAAGTCGAAGCGGTCTACGAATGGATCAAGAATCACCTTCCGACGGAACTGCATGCCGCGGCGCACGCGTTCGTCGCGCGCGCCCAGCCCGGCGCGAAGTCGATTCCGGACTTCACGTTCCCGAACCCCGAAGATCTCGTTCCGGAATATCCCGCATGGCCTGCCGGCGCGGGTGCGGCGAATCCGAACGTGAACACGTTCGCCGACGGTGGCAGCCTCGAGAACAACGGCCTCGCGAGCCTGCTCGCCTTCAGCGACATCGACAGCGTGATCGTCTGCGTCAACACCGAGATCGCGATGGTCGCCGGCACGGCGGGCATTTCCGACGGCAACGGCGGCTGGATCAGCGGAACCCAGGTCGTCGTCGACGACTCGGTACCGCCGCTGTTCGGCTATCAGCCTTACGACGCCACCAACGGCTACGTGCTGTATTCGGCCGGCAATTCGACGCCCGAGAATCAGCTGTTCGGCCAGAGCCAGGTATTCGCCTCGAGCGAATTCGCCGGTTTCCTGTCGGGCCTGTGGGCCGCAGCGGGCAGCGCTTCACCCGCGTCCCAGCCGGCGATCCTGTCGCAGAGCCTCACGGTGCAGGCCAATACCTGGTTCGGCGTGCCGGCGGGCAGCTCGCCGATCACCGTCGTCTGGGTCTATCTCAACTACGCGAGCGACTGGGCCGCGCAGTTCACCGACAACACGCCCGTGGCAAGCCTCGTCGCCTCCGAAGTGTCGACCAACAATTTTCCGCACTACGACACGTTGACGACCAATCTGTCGGCGACGCAGATCAACCTGCTGGCGCATCTGTCGTCGTGGTCGCTGGTGACGGCCGACGAGAACAGCAAGGTGTTCTCGAATTTGTTCACAGCGTAGTTTCCGGCGCAGTGCCGGCACGGCTCGTACCGCCGCGAGCCGTGCCGGTATCGGCCGACTTCGACGAGAGGTCTGAGGTACGCAGATGGTTCAACGACAGGTGTTCGCGAATGCGCGCCAAGGCCGCCGGACAGGCGGCCTTGGCGCGTTCGCGGTGCGGTGTGTCCCGGAGGAGGAGCTCGCCGGCCATCGCATGCATCTCGCCTGTCCACGCGAATCACCGCGCACAACCGTCGCGCGAAGCCGACAATGCCTTGTGAACCAGCATCCGGTGAATCGACAGGTTTCCGGAAGGCATTCGGCGTCCTCTGCTGGCAGGTTACGGATCAACCGCCGCAACGCGGCACTGCCAGGGGTGAAATCATGAACGACGTCGTCGTCTCCACCTGTACCGCCGACGACGAACACCTCGAGGCGTCGTCCCCGACGGAGCCGCCGATCCGGCAGAACGGCGCGATCGGCCCCGCGCTGAAACTCGCGCTCGCCTTGCCGGACCGGGGCAAGGTGGCGTTCGACGAGCGCGAACTGCGCCGGCTGCGACACAGCCGCCTGTGGCTGCATCGACTGCTCCGGATCAGTGCGGATGCGCCCCGCCCTGCGGCGCGGCGTCGGCCTGGGCCGCCTTCGCCGGCGTCACGTTCGGCGCATCGGCGAACGGTGTGATGCCGAACTTCGGATAGACCTCGCTCGGGTAGTAGAACACGCCATCTTTGACGACCATGGCGATGCGCTTGATCGCCTTGATGTCCTGCGTGGGATCGCCGGGCACGAGGAAGAAGCTAGCGAGCTTGCCTTTCGCGATCGATCCGAGGCGCTGGTCTTCGCCGAGGTAGCGCGCGCTGTCGAGCGTCGCGCGCATGAGGATGTCGGACGCGCTCATGCCGGCCTTCTGGTACAGCTCGAGTTCGCGGTGATAGCTGAAGGAACCGCCGGTGTCGGTGCCGAACACGATGAACACGCCGCGCTCGTGCAGCAGTTTCACCACGCCGATGAGTTTGTCGAACGCCGCGCGATAGGCCGCATCGTCGCCGCGGTCCGAGGTGTCGGCCATCGCCTTCATCATGTCGCGGCGCGTGCCGATCGGCAGGTGATCGAAATAATCCTTCGCCCCCGGCGGTATCTGGCCGTCGCGGTTTTGCGTGAGCGCCTCGTGGATCGCCAGCGTCGGGTCGATCGCCCTCTTGCCCTGGGCCATGAGGTCGATCGTGTGCTTCACCTTGTCGCTGCCGAGATCCAGCGCCGGCAGCCGCTTGAGCGCCGTCAGCCGGAACAGTGTGCGCGTGTCTTCGCCCGGCCCGATCACCCAGCCCAGCACGAACTGGTTGATGTGCGTCAGCTCGTCGTAGCCGGCTTCGATCATCTGGTCGGCGGTCGCGAACGCGGGCACGTGGCCGGCGACGCGCAACCCGAGCCGGTGCGCTTCGGCGACGACCGCGGGCACCCACGCGGGATTCATGCTGTTGTAGACCTTGACCTGCCAGAAGCCGCGCGCCGCGTACCAGCGCACCGCCTCGACGGCTTTTTCCTCGCTGTCGACGACGAAGCCGTTGTTCGCGCTGAACGGACTGCGGCCTTCGATGAAGCCCGAGCGCACGATGTGCGGTCCCGCGATCTCGCCGCTGTCGATGCGTCGCACCAGCGTGTCCAGCACGGCGTTGTCGTTGCCCATGTCGCGCATCGTGGTCACGCCGGCGAGCAGATTGAGCAGCGCGCCCTCCTGGCTCACGTGCGCGTGCATTTCGTGCATGCCCGGTACCAGCGTGCCGCCGGCGCCGTCGACCGTGGTTTCTCCCGGTGTGGCGGGGCTGTCGTGCGGCTCGATCGCCGCGATCTCGCGGCCGTTGACGACTACCGCCACGGGCTCGGTCAGCGTGCCGCTCTGCGCGTCGAATACGCGCACGTTGCGAATGCGCACCGGTCCGCCGTACTGATGCGCGACCTCGCGCTGGATGCCGACGTAGCGCTCCGTCGCCCAGTCGGCCGCGAGCTTGCGCAGGCGCACTTCCTCGCCCTCGTAGCCCGCGCGCACGACGATCGCATTCGGCGACACGGTCGCGAACAACGTGCCGTCGTCGTCGAGCAGCAGCGTGTCGGGCGTCGTGTCGATACCCGAGAGGTCATAGCGCGTCACCTGGCGCGGCCCGTCCTTGCCCTCGACACGGAGGGTCGCGCCCTTCTCCAGGCGCAAGGTGCCGCCGGGCAGCGCGGGCATGCGGAGGTCCGGCCGCTTCAGCAGCGCGCGCACGTAGATCTGGTTCGACCACGGGCTGCCGCTCTGCGCCACGTAGAGCGCCGGCGCCTTGGTCGCGGCCTTGCCGGCGCCGGTCGAATCTTTCCAGGTCGCGCGCGATCCGTCGTTCGCGTAACGCTCGTCGACCTTGCTGCCGAACGTGGTGGTACCGGAAATCTTCCAGTCCACCGGCAGGCCGTCGGCGCCGAAGGTGATCGACTCGGCGATCGTCGGGCCGCGCCCGTTGTTCTTGATGTCGAAGTCGACGGCGGCCTTGCGGCCGTCGATGTCGACCTTGACGTGGCCGACGTTGCGCCCCCCGAAGATCGCGGTGTACCGGACGCTGTCCGCACCGAAGGCACTGAGCGGAAGGCAGACCGCGAGTGCGGCGGCGAGTAGGCGGATCATCGGAGCTCCTCGGCGATAAGGGATCGGCGCAGGCTGGCCGACGGCCGCCATGCGCGCAAGCGACGGTAGTCAGGGGTGGGCGAATCGGCATGCGCCTGGTTTGCCGATGGCGCACGCCGGCGTGCACGCCGACGCGCCGGAGGCGGCACGTGTTCCCACAATGCACTTTGTTCGGATTTCGGCTGAAGCTCCGTTCCAAGGACGACCCGGTGGCGACGATCCGCGCTACCACAGACCTATATCGATGAGACCTTGGAACGACCTATGCGCTTCATTCGTATTGTCCTGGCAACTGCGACACTGGCGGCGGGTGCGTGGTGGCTCACGCCCGCATCGCCGCTTCGTCCCGCCCCGACCGAGATCGGCGGCGAAGAAGACGGCGACCGTGCGCGGCGCCGCGTGGAATGGATAGAAAGCCTCCATCGGCACGAACCGGGACTGGACTGGCGCGCGCTCGATGCCGCGACGCGGGCGCAGAAACGCGAGGCGCGTGCGCTGAATCCGGAAGCGCCGTTCGCCGTACCCGCGGGCACCTGGCGCGAACGCGGCGCCCGCAACCAGACCGGGCGCGTGTCCGACGTGGACTACGACCCGGCCACAGACCGCCTCACCGCGTTCGCGCACGGCGGCCAGTTGTGGCGCAGCCTGAAAGCGAATCTCGCCTGGCAGCCGCTCAACGATGCGCGCCAGTTCAACTCACCCGGCAACGTGCAGAATTTCCAGCGCATGGCCGGCAGCGTGGGCGTGCCGGAACGCTGGGTCGCCGCCGACGACACCAACGGCGACATGTACTACTCCGACAACCAGGGCGCGAGCTGGTCGCCGTCGGGCGGCTACCAGCCGGCCAACTGGGGCGGCGTCACCTACGTGGCCGCGCGCGATGTCGCGGGCACGCAGATCTACGTGCTCGTGAGGGACTACGACGTCGCCGCTTCCGCGTGGAAGGTGCGGCTGCTGCGTTCGAACGACCGCGGCGCCACGTTCGCCGATCTCGGTTTTCGCGGCGCACCGGAAAAAGTGGCCTTGTTCGCACTGGGCCAGGGCAGCAACAAGGTGTACCTCATGGTCGGCAAGCAGATCTATCGCGTCGAGACCAACGACGCCCTCACGGCCGTCACCAACGTCTACCTGTTCGTCGACGCGCAGACTGTCGACGAAAAAGTCGGCCTGACCGGAGGCATTTTCAACGGCACGCCCTACTTCTTCGCGTTCTTCGAACGGGCCGGTGTGACGCGCGTGTTCCGCGCGCTCTCCGCGGAAAACCAGGACACCTGGGCGCACATGAGCGTGCTCGGCGCCCCCATTCCCGCGACGAGCTACCTGCGCATGGCCGTCGGAACGCCGACGAACGATCCGAACTACGTGTTCTTCGGTTCCGTGAACCTGTTTCGCTCCACCAACGGCGGCAAGACATTCACCGCGGTCAACGACTGGTCGGACTACTACGCCAACGTCGCCAACAAGCTGCATGCCGACATCAGCTTCGTGAAGGCATATCCGAACCTGATACTGGTCGGCACTGACGGCGGGCTGTATCAGTCCACGGACAATCTCGCGACGGTCACCAACCTGACGCTGAGCGGCATGCGCCAGGCGCAGTACTACGATTCCTACACACAGCGCACGCCGCCCTATTCGCTGTCGATCGGCGCGCAGGACCAGGGCTATCAGCGCGCGGCGCGGCCGGCCACCGCGATCGCCTCGTATACGCAGGCGATCAGCGGCGACTACGCGCACCTGACGAGCAGCGACGGCGGCGCGACCGTCTGGATGAACTATCCGGGCTTCACGCTGATCGATCCCGGTGCAGCCACCAACGCGCCCATCCTGCCGACGTGGGACTTCGGCAACGCGACGCTGCAGAACACCCTGTTCCTGCCGCCGCTGTCGGCCGACCCGAGCAATTCCAAGGTCGCGTGGCTCGGCGGCGGCGCTTCCACGAACGGACCGAATCATGTGCTGCGGCTGACCTGGAGCGGCGCGCTGCAGTCCAGCGGCGCGATCACCCATCAGGAAGGGACTTACGATTTCGGCGGCCAGATCACGGCGCTCGCGCACTCGCCGCAGAATCCCGCCGTGCGCTTTGCGATGGCCAATGTCGATGCGACCGGCACCGCGGCCTTCTTCACCTCGACGACGCCGCTGGCGAACTGGACGAAGACCGTGACGACCTTGCCGCAGGGCCAGTTCTTCTACGGCACCAACATCACGCCCGATCCTGCGCGCGCGAACACGCTCTACGTGGCCGGCGCCGGCTATTCCGGCCCTGCGGTCTACGTGTCCGTCAACAACGGCCAGAGCTTCGTTCCGATGAGCACCGGATTGCCGAACACGCTCGTCTACAACCTCGCCATTTCGCCCGACGGCAACAAGCTCTTCGCCGCGACCGAAGTCGGTCCGTACTACTTCGACCGCGCGACGTCGACCTGGGTCGACATCGGCAACGGCGCGCCGGACAACGTGTACTGGCACGTGGACTACGTGCCCGCGCTGAACACCGCGCGCTTTTCGACCTACGGCCGCGGCATCTGGGACTACGACATGGGCGGCGGCGATCTGCTGTTCCGCTACGGGACCGAATGATCGCATCGCGGGCCGCTGCCGGTGGCAGCGGCCCGCGATGCGCGAGCGCCACGACGCAGCCTCTGCCCGCGATCTCCACGCCGCGTGAACGGCCGATCATCGACAGTCAGCCCACCATCCGGGAATACGCTCGTGCCTTCTTCGTGCTCCATTGCCGTCGTCGACGATGACCTCGCCTTCGCCGAGACCCTTGCCGCCTTCTCGCGGCTGACGGGCTGCTCCGCCTGCGTGATCGAGCCGCGCGGCACGTCGTATGTCGCCGGCCGCGTGGTCGAGATGCACGCCGATCTCGTCTTCCTCGACGTCGCCCTCGCCCATCTCGACGGCTGCGCGGTGGCCGAAGCATTGCGCGATCGCGGCGTGCCCGCGCGCCTGATCGCCGTTACGGGAGACTACCGTCCCGAGACCGCACGGCGTTGCCGGCATGCCGGCTTCGAGGACGTCTGGCACAAACCGATCGATCCGGCGCAGGTCGAAGCGTTTCTCGACGCGTTCCAGCACCATCTGCTCGCGAACCATGCCCTGCTG
>CAMLSI010000184.1 GCA_946482585.1 uncultured Lysobacteraceae bacterium | reverse complement strand
GGCGAGCCGCAAAGTCTAGCGTGTCAGACCTGTCGATTGCAAAGCCTGTATTGGGCATCGAGTCGTCCTGCGACGAGACCGGCGTGGCGGTCTATGACCTTGAACGCGGTCTGCTGGCTCATCGCCTGTACAGCCAGATCCGCCTGCATGCCGAATACGGCGGCGTGGTGCCCGAGCTCGCGAGCCGCGACCACGTGCGTAAGTTGTTGCCGCTGATACGAGAAACGCTCGATGCAGCCGGTCTTGGCGTGGCCGATCTCGGCGGCGTCGCGTATACCGCCGGACCCGGCCTGATAGGCGCGCTGCTCGTCGGCGCGGCCGCTGCCCGGGCGCTGGCCTGGTCGCTCGAAGTGCCCGCGATCGGCGTCCACCATATGGAAGGACATCTTCTGGCTCCGCTGCTCGAAGCGGAAGCGCCCGAAGCGCCCTTCGTCGCCCTGCTCGTTTCGGGCGGCCATTCGATGCTGATCGCCGTCGATGCAATCGGGTCGTATCGGCTGCTCGGCGACACGCTCGACGATGCTGCCGGCGAGGCTTTCGACAAGACCGCAAAACTCATGGGCCTGCCGTATCCGGGCGGCCCGCAGCTCGCCCGCCTTGCGGAAGGCGGGGTCTCCGGGCGCTTTCGCTTCTCCCGACCGATGACCGACAGGCCCGGCCTCGATTTCAGTTTTTCCGGCCTCAAGACGCAGGTGCTGCTGGCTTGGCAGAACAGTGACCGGACCGATGCGACGCGGGCCGATGTCGCGCGTGGCTTCGAGGAAGCCATGGTCGACACGCTGCGCATCAAGTGCCTGCGTGCGATAGAGGCGACAGGAGCGCGTTCGCTCGTAATCGCGGGCGGTGTCGGCGCGAACAAGCGGTTGCGTGCCCAACTCGCGGAAGCGGGTCAACGCCAAGGCTTCCGCGTCTATTTTCCGCGTCCCGAGTTCTGCACCGATAACGGAGCGATGATCGCATTGGCCGGTGCGCTGCGGTTGCGCGCAGGTCAAGTGGACGACGTCGGCATTCACGTCTTCCCGCGCTGGGACCTGGAATCACTGAGTCCGCTGCGCCAGAGCATCTGACGCTGCATACGGAGAAACACGAGCATGGATATCGTATTCATCGAAGACTTGCGCATCGAAACCGTCATCGGGATCTATGACTGGGAACGTCAGATCCGACAGGTCGTCGCGCTCGATCTCGAGATGGCGTTCGACAATCGCATACCGGCGGCGAGCGACAAGATCGGGGATACGCTGGACTACAAAGCCGTATCGAAACGTCTGATCGCCTTCGTCGAGGATGCGCACTACGAACTCGTCGAAACGCTCGCGGAAGAATGCGCGCGCATCGTGCGCGACGAATTCGGCGTGGCCTGGCTGCGTCTGCGCCTGGCCAAGCCCGGTGCGGTGCGCGGCTCCAAGGCCGTCGGCGTCGTCATCGAACGCGGCGCCAAGCCGGACTGAGCGCGATGCCCTCGGCCTATCTGAGTCTCGGTTCCAACCAGAATCCCGAAACGAATCTGTCGTCGGCGCTGAAGGCCCTGCGGCAACGCTTCGGCCACGTGCGCGTGTCGGCCGCCTACCGTTTCCCGGCAGTCGGTTTCGACGGCGCCGATTTCGTCAACCTGGCCGCAATCGTCGAGACCGACCTCGCGCCCGATGCGCTGAACGATTGGCTGCACGCCCTCGAAGACCGTCATGGCCGCCGTCGCGACGTACCGCGTTTTTCTGATCGCACGCTCGACATCGATATCGTCCTCTACGGCGACCAAGTGCTCCGCGGCAGCGGCAATCTGCAGGTGCCGCGCGACGAGCTCAAGCATGCATTCGTGTTGCGTCCGCTCGCCGAGATCGCACCGGACGCGGTGGTTCCGGCCGACGGACGCACGCTGCGTGAACTCTGGCTGCGGCACGCGGATCATTCGCGCGTCTACGAAAGCGTCTCTCTTGCCTGAAGCAATGCCCTCGCATCCGACTCAGATCGTGAGCGATCGCCCGCCGTCGATGTGCAGGACTTCGCCGGTCACGTAGGGCGACTGCAACAGCCAGCGCACGGCGTTGGCGATGTCCTCCGGCGTGCCGCAGCGTGCCAGCGGAATCCGCGCGAGCAAGGCCTGTTGTTCGGCGCTCGACTTGCCGCTTTCCGGCCATAGGATCGCGCCCGGCGCGACGGCATTGACGCGCACCTGCGGGGCGAGGTCGAGCGCGAGCGCGCGCGTCATCATGAGCAGCGCCGCTTTTGCCATGCAATAGATCGGATGCCGCGCGAGCGGTCGCTCGGCGTAGATGTCGACGAGGTTGACGATGCAGCCGCGCGCGTTTGCGAGCGCGGGCGCTGCGGCCTGCGCGAGGAAGAACGGTGCGCGGGCGTTGCTCGCGATCAGCGAATCCCATTGGGCCGGCGTCGCCGAGGGCAGCGGCGTCGGTTCGAACGTCGAGGCATTGTTGACCAATGCGTCGAGCCGGCCGAAGCGCTCGATCGCGGCGTCGACGAGATCCGGCAGCATTTCTACATTGTCGAGATCGGCTTGCAGAACCAGCACGCTGTGCGGCCGCTGTCCCTCGAGCATCGCGGCGAGTTCGTCCAGCTCGCTGCGCGAACGGCGGCAGTGCAGTGCGAGGTCGTAGCCGGCGGCATGCAGATTGCGCGCGATTTCCGCACCGACGCGCTTGGCCGCACCGGTAACGAGCGCCACGGAACGAGTGTCGGTCATCGGCGTTACCTCGGCTATGCTTGCGGCTCGGCGATTGCCGCATACCCTAGCCGCGAAATCCAGCCTTGCGCATCGATCTGCCTGAACCGACGTCTGCCGAACGCGAGCATAGCGACACGCTGGCCGGCTTCATCCGCAACGAGATCGCCACGAACGGTCCGGTGCCGTTCTCGCGTTTCATGGAGCTTGCGATGTATGCGCCGGGACTCGGCTACTACAGTGCAGGCAAGACCAAGTTCGGGCCGGCGGGCGACTTCATCACGGCGCCGGAACTCGGCAGCCTGTTCGCGCGTTGCGTAGCGCGCGCGATCGCACCGACCCTGCGCGGCCTCGGCGCCGATGCGCAGATGGTCGAACTCGGCGGCGGCAGCGGCGCATTCGCCGTCGACTGCCTGCGCGAGCTCGCCGCACTCGGCGCCCTTCCGGCGCGCTATGCGATGCTCGAACCCAGTGCCGACCTGCGCGAGCGTCAGCGCGAACGCCTGCATGCACTGCCGCACGACCTGGCTGCGCGCGCCGTCTGGATCGATCGCCCGCCGGAACACGACTGGCAGGGGGTGCTGTTCGCGAACGAGGTGCTCGACGCATTGCCAGCGACGCGATTCAGCGTGCGCGACGGCGAGGTTTTCGAAGAGCACGTGATCGATGCCGGCGACGGCGGATTCGCGAGCATCGATCTCCCGGCGGATGGCTTCACCGCCAACGCGGTGCGTCATGTCGAACGCGATCTCGGCCACGGCCTTGCCGACGGCTATCGCTCCGAAGTGCTGCCGCAGCTGCCGTACTGGGTACAGGCCGTCTGCGGCGGTCTGAAGCGCGGCATGGCGCTGTTCGTCGACTACGGCTACGCGCGGCGCGAGTACTACCGCAGCGACCGGCGCGACGGCACGCTGATCGCGATGTACCGCCACCGCGCGCATGCGGATGTGCTCTCGCGCGTAGGACTGCAGGATCTGACGGCATTCGTCGATTTCAGCGCGCTGGCCGAGGCGGGAAAAGGCGCGGGCTTTCGCCTGACGGGGCTCGGCACGCAGGCCGAATTCCTCATGGCGAACGGTCTCGATCAGGCGTTCGCCGATGCCTATGCGAACGCAGTCGACGAGACTGCGCGCTATCGGTTGTCGCAGGAGGTCAAGCGCCTGACCTTGCCGTCGGAAATGGGCGAGACGTTCAAGGTCATGGCGTTCGAGCGCTGACAGGGCGATCCACCGCGTCGTGATCGAGCGCATGCCCGCAGATTGCCCCATCGCAGCCGTCGCGACGTCAGCACCGCGGGACATGCTCATGCGGCCATCCGACGATCGAGCCCGCCCATGACCTGGAATCCGCGTCCCGTCCCCTATGTTTGGTTGTGGCGCGGTGTCGGCCGCGTACTGCTGCTGCTCGCGCTCGCCGCCGCATTGCTGCCGGCGCCGTCGGGCATCGGCCGCATCGAGTTCGGCGACAAGATGCTGCACGCCGGGGCGTTCGCTTTCCTGATGCTCTGGTATGCGCAGCTGTATGCGGATGGCCGCGATCGCCGGCGCCTGGCGCTTGGCCTGGTCGCATTCGGCGTCGGCATCGAGGTACTGCAGAGCCTCGTTCCGTATCGCAGCGCCGACATCTGGGATCTCGTCGCCGACGGTGCCGGCGTCGTGGCCGGTGTGCTGCTTGCGCGTACGCGGCTCGGCAGTCTGCTCAGCCGGTTCGAGACTCGGCCGGCGGCTTGAGTGCCGCCACGGCGGCGATGCGCGCACGCCGCACGGCTTCGCCGACCGCCGGTCCGGTCAGTCCGCGCTCGACGAACGGTTTCGCTTCGATCGCCGCCGCCGCGGCGAAGGCGGCGCGCAGCCAGTCCGCCTGCGGGTACGGCGCCTCGTTGAGACCGAGCCGGCCGCGCTTGTCGGCACTGCAGACCAGCAGGAACTGCCGCACACGGTCTTTCTTGCGAAATCCGTCCAGTTGCTCGAACAGTTCGACGACGGTGGCCGGACGCAGTTCGAATGCGCGATGCGCGCTGAGATGCAGGCGACAGCACAGGACGGCCAGTTCGACGAACTCGGCCGGCGGTCGATACCGTGCGGCGAGCTGCCGTATCGGTTCGACGCCGTTCGTTTCGTGGCCGACATGGCGCGGCAGCTGGTCGGCCGGCGTCAGCGCCTTGCCGAGATCGTGGACGAGCGCACACCAGCCCACGAGCGCATCGCCGGGCGCGAGTCGGGCCGCCATGTCGACGACCATCTCGGTGTGCACGCCGGTGTCGATCTCGGGGTGATATTCCGCGCGCTGGGGTACGCCGTACAGCGCGTCGATTTCGGGAAACAGCCTCGCGAGCGCGCCGCAGTCGCGCAGCACCCGCAGGAATGCCGAGGGCTGCGGCTCCGTCAGCGCACGGCTTGTCTCGGCCCAGACGCGCTCGGGCACGAGGTGATCGACCTCGCCGTTGTCGACCATCGCGTGCAGCAGCGCCTGGGTTTCCGGCGCGAGTTTGAAGCCGAGCGGCGCATAGCGCGCCGCAAAGCGCGCGACGCGCAGCAGGCGCACGGGATCTTCGACGAACGCCTCCGACACGTGCCGCAGCAGGCGTGCATCGAGATCGCGCGCGCCGCCGAACGGATCGACGAGGCGGCCGGATTCATCTTCGGCCATCGCATTGATGGTCAGGTCGCGCCGGCGCAGATCGTCCTCGAGCGTCACGGTCGCGCTCGTGTCGAAGGTGAACCCCGCATAGCCGCGCCCACTCTTGCGCTCGGTACGCGCGAGCGCATATTCCTCGCCGCTCTGCGGGTGCAGGAACACCGGGAAATCCTTGCCGACCGGCTTGTAGCCGCGTTCGGCCAGCTGCTGCGGCGTCGCGCCGACGACCACGTAATCGCGGTCGCTCGCGGGGCGGCCGAGCAGGCGATCGCGGACGGCGCCGCCGACGAGGTAGATCTCCATGATTCGACCTCTCCTTCGCTCCGGATCGACGAGCTTAGCGCATCGCCCGAGCAGCGCATCCGCGGGCCGCCCGCAGCCGTATATCCGCTTGGTCGGTGAAAGGGGCCGCCCTACACTCCGGTCGTCCGTCAGTCCACTCCTGCAGGATGTCGCCATGAAGATGCTGCTGCCCGGCTTGCTCGCGGTACTGCTCGGCGCGTGTGCCGCCGCACCGCAAAAGACGGTTGTGAAGAATGCGACCTTGTATCAGCGCCTCGGCGGAGCGCCCGGCGTCGAGGCCGTCGTCGACGCCTCGCTCAAGCACATCCATGGGGACCTGCGTATCAATATCTTCTTCGAGAACACCGACCTGCCCGATCTGCGGCGGCTGCTGATAGAGCAGATCTGCGCCGCGGCCGGCGGTCCTTGCACCTATTCCGGACGCAGCATGGAAGAGGCGCATTCGGGCATGAACCTGACCGACAAGGATTTCGACATCTTCGTCGAAGACCTGATCGCCGCGATGACAGAGGTCAAGGTCAGCCCGGCACTGCAGCAGGAAGTGCTTGGGCTGTTCGGCCCGATGCGGCCGCAGGTCGTCGGCCAATAGCGGCGTTCGCGGGCGAGTCGCGCATCAGGCTCCGGGTGCCGGAGCCGGCGCGGCCGCCGGAGCGGTCCGGGCCGTGTCGGCGACCGGCGTCGGGCAGACCACGGTCTTGCGCGGCGTGTCGCGATTGGGCGCGGCGTAGTCCTGGCCATAGCGCGGCAGGCGTGCGGCGACCGCGAGCGCCTTGCCGTTCATGCGCCAGTCGTAGATCACCGAAAACGCGAGCACGCGGGCGACGTATTCGCGCGTTTCCTTGTACGGAATGCTCGCGATGAAGAAATCCGGTTCGAGCTGTCCGCGCTGGCCCAGCCAGCGTTCGACCGCGCCCGGGCCGGCGTTGTAGGCCGCGCTCGCGAGCCATGGCGCACCGTTGTAGCGGCCCGCCATCTGCGACAGATAGCGCGTACCGAGCGCGATGTTCGTATCGCCGTGATACAGGTCTTCGGCACGGCTGTAGGCGATGCCGGCGCCCTTGGCGACGCGCGCGGCCGTCGCCGGCAGCAGTTGCATGAGGCCGTAAGCGTCAGCGCTCGAGCGCGCATCTTCGACCCAGGCGCTTTCGGCGCGGATGATTGCGTAGGTCCAGGCCGGATCGAGTCCGGTGTCGTGCGAGGCGCGCCGGATCTGAGGTTCGCGCGCGAGCGGGAAGCGCTGCTCGTAGTAGCGCAGTTCCTCGCCCTTGTTGAGCGCGAACACGGCACGGTCGTACCAGCCTTCGCGATAGGCCAGATCGGCGGCGAGCCGGCGCTGCTCGGGAGCGAGGCGACCCAGCGTGTAGTCCCATTCGCGTCGCGCTTCGCGGCCTTCGCCGAGCGCGCGCCATTCGAATGCGCGCGCGAGCCCGTAATCGTCGAGCAGGCGCTGCTCGGCCACGCGGTCCGATGCGAGGTTCGTCGCGCAGATCGCGTAGGGTCTGTCGGTCCAGTCGGCGGCGAGAAAGCCGTAGAAGTTGGCCTCGCCCGCGAGTGCGGCGAGCAGCGGATCGGCTTCGCCGCCGCGATCGAGCTTGCGCAGCACGCGCGCGCGCAGGTAACGCCATTCCTCGTCTTTCTTCTGCTGTTCGCTGAGTGCATCGAGCGCCTGCAGGGCGGCGGTCCAGTCCGAGGCGGCCAGCGCCACGCGTACGCGCCATTCGCGCGTCGCATCGGTCTGGGCCGACGTCGGCAGGTCGGCGAGGCGCTTGAGCGCATCCGCATCGAATTCGGTGGCGCGATACAAGGCGAAGGCGGCAGCGACGTCACCGCGCTCGGTTGCGCTCCAGCGGAAATGTTTGCCGAGCGCCGCGTAGTTGGCTTCTGCGCCGCTGGAGTCGCGGCGTGCCTGGCGCGTCAACGCGATGACGGCGGCGCGCCGGTGACGCTGATCGTCGGGCCAGGTCTTGGCCTGCTTGAGTGCCGCGGGCGGATCGCGCAGCGCGGCGGCGAGCCGGTTCGCCGCCGGCCGCTCGGCCGCCGGCAGGCGCGGAACGAGCGCGTCGATCATTGCGACCTTGCCCGCGCTCACTCCGCGGTCGATGCGTTGCCAAAGCTTGGCCGTGTCCAGCAACTGGTTCTGTGCGGCCCAGTCGAGCGCCGGATCGCAGGCGCCCGGCAGCGGGCGGTCCTCGTTCCATAGCGCTTCGAGATCTTCAAGCCAATTGATCGTGCCGCCACCGGCGAGCTTCGCGTCGAGCGCATGGCAGCGCAGTTCGCGGTCGGGGCCGTCGACAGGAACCGCGAGGAAATCGACCCACTGTTTCCTTGCTGCCCGATCGAGCAGCCAAGCCTTGCGCAGTTCGACCGCTGGCAACGCATCGGGCCACTGCGCGACGAAGGCCTGCAGCGTTTCGGGTTTGATCTTGTCGAGCTGTTTCGCGAGTTCGCGGGCCTGCAGCACCGGCAGCAGCGGATAGTCCGCGAGCTGCGCCGCTTCTGCCTTCCAGTCGCGATCGCGTTCGATCGCATCGAGCGCGCGGCGGAATGACTGGCGCTCGGCGGCCCGGTCGGCGGCGGCGGCAGGCAAGACGGCAGCGAAACAGAGCAGCCAGCACGACCAAAGTCGGCGGCGAAAAAGCGGATACGGACTTGCGCGAGACATGCGCGGATCTTAGTGTCCCGGCGCCGAACTACCAACAGCCGAATCGGCATTTTTTCCGGTTTTTCCCGCGATTTTGCCGAGCGCGCCGCAATTGGCGCGCCCGCTCGCGCGCCATCGACGACAAGGATTCGCATGCTGCTCGACATCGCGCTCTATCTTGCCGTCGGTGCGGCTGCGGGTCTTCTGGCCGGACTGCTCGGCGTCGGCGGCGGACTCATCATCGTCGCGGCGCTCGCCTGGCTGCTGCCGCTGCGCGGCTTTCCGTCCGACCATGTCATGCACGTCGCGCTCGCGACCTCGCTCGCGAGCATCATCCTGACTTCGGTGTCGTCGACGCGATCGCACTGGAAGCGCGGCAGCGTGCTGTGGCCCAGCGTGAAGGCGCTGGCGCCCGGACTCGTCATCGGCGGCCTCGGCGGCGCGCAGCTCGCGAGTCATCTGCCCAGCGACGCATTGCGTATTTTCGTCGCCGGTTACTGCTTCGTCGCCGCGGCGCAGCTGCGCTACGGCCAGGTGCGTCCGGGCTATGCCGAAACCGGCGTGGCCCCCACCGGCCCGCTACTGTTCGGTGCCGGCATCGCGATCGGCATCGTCGCGGCGCTGGTCGGCATCGGCGGCGGCAGCATGACGGTGCCGCTGCTGGTCTGGCTCGGCGTCGCGCCGGTGCGCGCGGTCGGCACCTCGGCCGCCTGCGGTTTCGCAATCGCGGTCGCCAGCGCGCTCGGCTTCGTCTACGGCGGCCACGACGCCACGAGCGCGCTTCCGTCCGGCAGTCTCGGTTTCGTCTACCTGCCCGCTGTCGCCGGCATCGCGCTCGCGTCGATACTCGTGGCGCCCCTGGGCGTGCGCCTCGCGCATGCGCTGTCGGGCGCGGCGCTCAAACAGGTGTTCGCCGGATTCCTCGTGCTCATGGGCCTCGTGGTCGCTTTCAGCGGCTGAGCGCAGACGGATTGCCTCCATCGGTGGGCTGGCCGGGCTCGTGCGCGGGCCGGTCTAGTCAAGTCCGGACAAAGTGTTTTACATTCCCTTAACTCCGCGTGCGGGTAACCGTAACGTGGGGATGCCTCGGGGCGCTGCTGCCCCCGGTCGGTTCGTCGGGGGGACGACGCCGGCAAAGGCGATCGGGATGGCGCCGTCACAGCGGGTGCTTTGCGCGCCGTGGGGGCTTTGGCGTTCGCCTACCGGTAAATCCATTCGGTTTTCGGGTCACCATAACGGGAGTTTCCGATGAAAGTGCTGCACCGTCACAAGCTCGCCCTGAGCATTCATGCCCTCACCGTGGCCCTTCTCGCCGGCGCTGCTCAGCCGGTGCTCGCCCAGGGTGATCGCTCCGGCGACGACACCACCAAACTCGAAGCCGTCGAAGTGACGGGTTCGCGCATCAAGAAGGCCGAGCTCGAAGGCCAGACGCCCGTGGTCACGATCTCGGCGCGCGACATCGA
>CAMLSI010000183.1 GCA_946482585.1 uncultured Lysobacteraceae bacterium | reverse complement strand
GTCGTTCTGGTCGTCGAAGATGATGTCGACGTGCACGCCGAGCACATCGCCGTTCTCGTCGAGCAGCGCGGATCCCGAGCTGCCTTGGAATGCGTCGACGTTGGTGTGCACCACTCTGTCCTCGACCTTGAACACGCGTGGTGCCTGAGCGGTTGGGGTATCCGCGACAACGGTCAGCGGCTGGAAACGCGCGCAACCGACGAGTGCCACGGCATCGTTGATGGCCGGTTTCTGAAGCCCTGCGATTGCTAGTCCGCTTCGTACCGTTGCGATGTTGAGCTCGATCACGGCGATATCGTCGGTTACCGGGGTGACGGTGGGAAATACCAGCGAACCACCGAAGACGACGGAGTCGCGTGCGAACTCGTAGCGCAGCGGCAGATCGCCCTCGGGTTCGCGCAAGCAGTCGGCTGTGAAATCGAATACGAACGCAGCGTCGGCAACCCAGCTGCGACCGATGACATGGGCTGCCGTGACGAGATGCCGCGGTGTCACCAGGAACGCCGAACCTGTTGCACCGGCGACGCGCGGCAAGCGTTCCATGCCCTGGTTGACCATCCTCTCGGGAAAGACGGCGATCCAGTAATTTCCCGTTGCCGTCGGAATCAACGAATTCGGCCGCAACACGAGTGCGGTAGCGCTGCATGCGGTCGCGAATCGCTTTACCGTCGCGGCTTCGAGTTGCGGCAATTTCAGTTCGAGCCCATTCGTCCCCGGTACCAGACGCACATTGTTGGCCCCCGCAATTGCTCCGTTGGAACCGCGTACAACGGATTTGATCATCAGCGGAAAGCTGGATTTCATTCCGTAGGTGGCGTTGCTCATTTCGGATCTCCGTCGCCGCCTTCATCAGGCGAGTGATGAGGAGCCGCTTCATACTCGGCGGTGTATATCATCCGCCAGCCATGCGGCGTGCCGGCCGGTGTGGCGCGGAATTCCATGAAGCGCCCGTATGCCGTCACCGTGAACGCGGCGACGCTCGCGTCCCATGCGAGCAGGAGATCCTTGCCGAGCACCAGACGGCTGCCGGGCTCGGTCACACGCAAGGTCAGGTTGCTGCCGGCCGCCTCGAACACGAAGACGTCTTGCTCGAGGAACAGCGGCCGGCGTGCCGTTGTCTCCGCCCAGGGCGTGTACAGCCAGCCATTCGCCGGCTTGGTCAGCTCCGCAATCGTTTGCTCTTTGGTTGCCATCGTGATTCCCCTGTTTGTGTCCGTGAGTGGACGTCAACAGGTGGCAGCGCCGCGCAATTTCTCTCATGGCGCCGCAGCGACGGCGCGGGCGGGGATGCGCCGCTGTCGCGCCAGCAACGCGGCGGCACAGCGCTGCGTCGAAACGGCTGCGGCCGCCGAAGCGGCCGCAGCCCGGACGCGGGGCCGCTAGCGGCCTGCCAGCGGCGGGACGCCCGTAGGCTTCGGGTCGAAGTACAGCGTGAAATGGACGGCGAATGCCTCGAGGCAGGCATCGGGTTCCGCCGCGCCCGCCAGGCACTGGATCTGGCCGGTTTTCACCGCGTCGTCCCAGGCTTTCCGGAATGCGTCCTTGCCCTGGGCTTCGGCCTGCAGCAGCGCGTCCAGCGCGGGCTTGGTCATCGAGACCGGGAAATCCGCGGCGGCGATGTCGTTCTGCGTCAACGGCGATCCGCCAGGCGTTTCCTCGATGAATTCGGCGATGCCATGGCGCACGTGCAGCAGATAGCCCTGCGCGCCGAAGCCCTGGTTTCCGTCGGCAGGGAACCAGAAGCCGAAGGCCTTGTTCACGGCCTGCTTCGCGGTGATTTCCGCGCGCAGCCGCATCGTCAGCGAATTCACCCAGGCGCCGGCCGGCAGTGCGCCGATCACGCCGGGTGCGACCAGTCCGCCGTTGATGTCGTTGGGCAGGGGCAGTCCCTGCAGTTCGTGCGCGGCGGTGATGTAGAAATTGCGCCAATTGGGATTCAGTTCGGGCTCGGCGAGCCCCAGGAACGCGCGCGCCTTGAGTTCGCGCGCGCGCCGGAGCGCCGGCGGCGTCGCGCTTTCGGGGCCTCCCGCGGGATCGGCGAGCGCGCGCACGACGATGGTCGCGAGTTCCGCCGCCCACTCGTACTGGGCGACGGCTTCGGCCGTATCGCCCGCCTGCTTGTGCCGCTCGGCCTTCGCGAGCGCGTCGCCGGCCGCCGTGTTGACGGCTTCGTCGCCGCAGATCATGCCGTCGCCGCCGGACTTCGGCACGCAGATCAGCGCCATGGTGGCCTGCGCGAGCCGCTTGGGCGGCGTCGGACGCAGCGCGACCGGATCGGCTTCGTACCAGCCGACCGATCCCACGTAGATTTCGCGGACCGCCTGCACGACCGATCCGTAGAACGGGCGCAGGTAGTCGCGCGGATTGACGCAATCGCGGTTCGGCGGAACGGCCTGGTGCGGCGGCACCACGGGCGTCGGACTTTCCGGACAGCGGTTGGCCGGCACGCCGGCGTTCTTGATCGGACGCACGCCGTCGAGTTCGCCCATCAGGTAGTCGTGCTGGCCTGCGCCGAGATAGATGTCTTCGACGAGCGGCGCGAGCTCGTTCATCGTGTAGCCCTTGTTCATCCAGCGGATCGTCTGGTCGTGGGTGAACTGGATCGCGTCGCGGAAATTCTTCAGCAGCCGCTGGATGTTCGCCGGTTCGCACAGCGGCGGGCCGTGGCTGGGCACCATGCACCACGCATCGAACTGACGCAGGCGGTCGACGCTGCGGAACCAGTTGGCGGGATCGCGATAGGCGGTTCCTCGCAGGCTGTACAGATTCGGGAACGAGGGACCCTGGATCACTTCGGCCGATTGCAGCAGTCCCGGACCGCTCCAGTCGTCGCCGGAGGCCGGCGCGCCGGTGCGGTTGCGGCGGTCCGGCAGGAACACGGCCAGCTCGTCGTTGGTTTCGCTGGGCACGTAGACCAGCTGCATCTGCACGCCCGCGGCGACGACCTTGAGCTCGTTCGTGAACGTGCGCGACGGCATGCGGTAGCTGCCGTCGACGAGGACCCGCTTGCCGTCGACTTCGACCGTCGCGCCCTTTTCCTGCGGACCTATGCCGCTGTTGACGTGATTGCGCGGAATGAACGTGCCGTACATGTACGACGAGCGCGCGTCGATGATGGTGCCGGTGACGAGCGCAGTCGTGCCGACGCCGTCGTTGATCTTGTATTGCCCGATCACGGCGACGCAGTCGCGCGCCTCGGCCGCCGCATCGAACAGCGTGTCGGCGCCGGCGACCTGCGGATCGGCGACGGGACAGGGCGGCCGGTCGGCGGCGGCGAGATAGCCCCAGACGCCGAACGTGTGATCGATGTGGTTGTGCGTGTAGATGACGGCGCGCAGCGGCAGCCGGCAGGCATCGGGCACGGCCTCGCCGAAATCGTAGTCCGGGCATTTCGGCAGGATGCCCTGATCGCGGAACGCCTTGATCGTGCGGTGCGTGATCTCGGGATTGCCCAGCGTGTCGATGACGACCAGTTCGCGATCGCCCTTCGCATCGCGCCGGGGGCCCTGGATCAGGATCGTGTTGGCCAGATCGAAACCCACGGCGCTGTGGACGTCATAGGCGAGATCCGCGGGGTACTTCGCCAGCGGATAGTGCTCGGTCCTCAGCGTGTAGATCTTGGATGGCGTGAACCAGTTGGAATGTTCCGCGAGCAGGACGTTGGCGGGCACGATGCCGACGTCGGGAACGGCGGGCGGCGCGTTGGATTGGGCGTATGCCGCGGCGAAGCAGAGACTGGCCGCTGCCGACAGGCCGGCGGCGATCATCGGAAGACGGGCAGGTCGGACGTGCATGGAAGCCTCGCGGCGGCGGAGAGGGAAGTGCCGGCAAAGGTAGTTCCGCGAATCCGCGTTGTCCACAAAAGATCATTGCAATAATGGAAATAATGCGTGATAGGCGGCGAGCGAATTTTGCGCTTCCGGCCGGGGCGGTTGTTGCGACGACAAACCCTTCCCTTCTGCCGGATCGGCGGCGTGCCTCAGCGACGGCCAAGGGGTGGCGTGGGGGGGGCCGCCGCCCCCCCCCGGCGGGGGGGGGGGGGGGGGGCGTGGGGGGGGGGGGGGGGGCGGGGGGGGGGGGCCCCCCCCCCCCCCCCCCCCCCACGACCGGACGGTCTCGGCCGGCCACCGCCGTGTAAACGCGGGGCCCTTCGTTGCTGATCAGGTCCCCTCGAGGGGTGAAAGCGATCGCTCTGGACCGAAGGTCCTGACTGCCTCGAACGCCCGGCGAGCCGGACGGGGTGGGGATGGGCCGCGCCGACTGCGATCAGACCGCGGAAACGACAGGGCTCGCACCGCACTCGCGAACATCCGCCGGCGATACGTCGGCGTGCGTCGTCGTCGACGGCTGCCGGTCGAGAAACTGCAATTTCGCCAGTTCCGCATACAGCCCGCCTTCGGCCAGCAGGCGTTCGTGCGTGCCTTCGGCAACGATGCGGCCGTGGTCCATGACGATGATGCGGTCGGCGCGGAGCACGGTGGCGAGACGATGCGCGATGACCAGGGTCGTGCGGCCCTGCATCAGGGTTTCCAGCGCCTGCTGCACGGCGCGCTCGCTGTGCGCGTCCAGGGCGCTGGTCGCTTCGTCGAGCAGCAGGATCGGCGCGTCCTTCAGCAGCGCGCGCGCGATCGCGATGCGCTGCTGCTGTCCGCCGGAGAGGCGAGTGCCGCGCTCCCCGAGTTCCGTATCCAGTCCCTGCGGCAGCGCGGCGATGAAGTCGGCCGCGTGCGCGGCGCGCACGGCGGCGTCGAGCTGGGCCGGGCCGGCGTCGAGTCGGCCGTACAGGATGTTGGTCCGCGCGCTGGCGGCGAACAGCGTCGGCTGCTGCGGCACGAGTGCTATCGCTTTGCGCAGCGCGGCCGGGTCCAGCGTGCGGATGTCCACGTCGTCGATCCAGATGCGGCCCGCTTCGGGATCGTGGAAGCGCAGCAGCAGCGAGAACAGCGTGCTCTTGCCGGCGCCCGAAGGGCCGACGACGGCGACGGTTTCGCCGGGCCGGATGCGCAGGCTGAAATCCGTGAGCGCGGTCCGGTCCGCCTGCTGCGGATAGCGGAAGCGGACGTTCTCGAGGCGCACTTCGCCGCGCAGTTTCGCGGGCAAGGTCGCCGGATTCGCCGGTGCGACGATCCGCGGCAACTCGCCCAGCAGTTCGCTGATGCGCCCCATGCCGCCTGCGGCGCGCTGTATCTCGTTCCACACTTCGGCGAGGGAGCCGACCGAACTGCCGCCGATCACCGCGTAGAACAGGAATTGACCCAGTGTGCCCGCCGTGATGCGTTGGGCGATCACGTCGTGCGCGCCGATCCATAGCACCGCGGTGAACGCGCCGAACACCAGGCTGATGCCGAGCGCCGTCATGGCGGCCTGCGTGCGGATGCGCCGGCCTGCGGCGGCGATGGCGACCTGCAGCGCCGCGACGAAGCGGCCGCGCTCGTAGGGTTCGTGCGCATGCGCCTGCACGGTGCGCACGGCGCCCAAGGTCTCGGCGGCCAGCGCGTTGGCATCGGCGATGCGGTCTTGGTTCGAGCGCGACACCGAGGCCAGCCGGTTCCCGCCCAGAACGATGGGCAGCACGGTCAGCGGAATCCCCAGCAGTGCGTAGACCGCCAGTCGCGGGTCGGTGACGAACAGCATCGCGAAACTGCCGACCACGGTGACCGTGCCGCGCAGAGCCGTCGACAGCGTGAAGCCGATGACGACGCGCAGCAGTTCGGAATCGGCGATCAGCCGCGACACGAGTTCGCTGCTGCGGTTGCGGTCGTGGAATTCCGCGTCCATGCCGATCAGATGCGAATACAAGCGTTCGCGCAGGTCCGCGACGATGCGTTCGCCCAGCATGGAAATGAAAAAGTAGTGCGCGGCGCTCGCTACGGCGAGTGCGATCGTCACGCCCAGCACCAGCAGGAACGCGCGGTCGATGTCCGTTCCGCCGGCGGAAAATCCCTGGTCGATCATGACGCGGAATGTCATCGGCATGCCCAGCGTCGCCGCGCTGGTGCAGGCCAGCGCGATCAGCCAGCCGAGGAAGAGTCCGCGGTGTCTGCGCACCAGGGGCCACAGTGTGCGAAGACTGCCGATGGGGGCGTTGCTCGTCGGATCGGGCATGTCGCTGAGGCGTGTGGCCGTGGAAGAACCCGCCGGACCAGGCGCCTCGTTCGTGAAGGCAGGCTCGGCGGACCCGGGACTCTAGTCGCTTTATGCGGCATCCGCCAGTCTGCGACAGGCCTGACTATTTTTGTATGTTAGAAACTTGATACTTTCCGATTGTTGACTTGTTGTCGCGCAGCGACGACGTCAACCGAAGACATCCGCGTGCGTTTAGCGACGCGCGCAGGGTGACAGGCAGGCAAGGGATGCCCTGTGTAAACGACGACGTAATTCCATCAACCCCTGAGGAATTTTCAATGGAAACCAAGCAGAAGCTGTTTGCGTTCAAGCTGGCCGCCAAGGAAGACGCGAAGCAGGAACAGGTCAAGGACGCACAGTGGAAGGGCCGTGACGGTGTCGCCATCGCGGGCTGCACCGACTACAAGTGGCCGGGCAATCTGCGCTATACCGCGCCGGGCGGCGCGGCCGATCGCGGCGTCTACTGCTGATAGTCCGCGGCGAAACGCAAAGGGCCCGGTATTCCGGGCCCTTTGCTTCCATCGACGGCCGCCGATGACGCGCCAATCACTATTGCAGTCCGCATGACACAACGCATCCTGATCGTCTCTCACCGTGCGGACATCCACGCGGACCTCGTCATGGACCGCATCGCCGCGCAGGGACATAGTCCGTTCCGCCTGAATCTCGACGAATTTCCTGCCGCGTTCGGTGTGGATCTCGCTTTCGTCGACGGCACCTGGCAGGGCTCGCTCGCCTACCGGCCCACCGGCGACGTGCTGACGCTGGCCGACATCGGCGCGGTCTGGGTCCGGAAACCGGCCGAGTTCGCCTTCGAGAGCACGGATCTCGGCCCGCAGGAAAAAGCTTATGCGACCGAGGAGACGGAGCACGTGCTGCTCGGTCTGCTGTATTCCCTGGATTGTCGCTGGATGAGCCATCCGAGCGCCGTTCGCGGCGCACAGTGGAAAGGCGAGCAACTGCTGCGCGCGGCGCGCATGGGATTCCAGGTTCCCGCTTCGCTGATCGCCAACCGGCCGGAGCCCGTGCATCGCTTCCGCGCCGCGGTCGGCGGCGACATCGTTTTCAAGACCATGGCGTCGCCGTTCCTCGGCGCCGACAAAGTGGAGGCGGACGATCGCGTCACCACGGGGCTCGCCACGACGCGGATCACCGACGACTACCTCGACATGCTCGATGCGGTGCGCGAAGTGCCGTGCTTTTTCCAGAACCATGTCGTCAAGGCGTACGAGCTGCGCATCACGGTGATCGGCGAGCGCGTGTTCGCGGCCAAGATCCATTCGCAGGACGACGATCGCACGCGTACCGACTATCGCGATTTCTCCGCCGAGATCCGCTACGAGTCGTGCAGCCTGCCGGCAGAGGTCGCGCAACGCTGTCGCGACTTCGTGCACAGCTACGGCCTGACCTATGGCGCGATCGACCTGATCGTGACCCCGGCCGGCGACTACGTGTTTCTGGAGAACAACCCCGGCGGTCAATTCCTGTTCGTCGAGCAGCTGGTACCCGAGCTGCGGATGACCGATGCGGTCGCCGACTACCTGATCGCAGGGACGCGCGGTGAGCGGTGACGCGCACGCGATGTCCGCGGCGATCCGCAGACTGGAAGCGGAAGCGCAGGGAAGGGTGGTCGTGTTCGGTGCCATCCATCTCGAAATCGATCTGCTTCCGGCGCTGTACGAGGCGCTGAACCGGATCGGGCGCACCGCGCGCCTGAACGTCGTGATGTTCTGCCGCGGCGGCTCGGTGAATGCCGCGCGCCGGATCGCCCTGCTGTTTCACGAATTCGCCGACGAGCTGCGTTTCATCGTGCCGCACTACTGTGAGTCGGCCGGCACGGTGATGGCCCTGGCCGCGCACGACATCGTGGCCGGACCGCTCGCGATATTCTCGCCGACCGATCCGCACCTGAACGCGGCCGAGGGGACCAGCGGCGGCAGTCCGTCGGCACTCTCGTCGCAGGACATCCGCTTGTTCTCGCAGATGAGCCAGGACTGGTTCGGCCTGGAAAAGCAGTCGGCGCAGGAACGCGCGCTGCCGCTGCTCTGCGAGAGCATCTTCCCGACCACGCTGACCTCGCTCTATCGCTGCACGCGCGAAGTGCAGCGCATCAGCAACGAGCTGCTGGCCCTGCACATGCCCGACAGCGCTGCGGCGCAGCGCGCGGCGATCGCGGATACATTGCTGTTCGATTTCCAGTCCCACACCTATGCGCTGACGCGGGACGACCTGGCGCGCATCGGGCTGCCGGTGTCGCGTCATGCGGGCATCGAGGCGATCGCCTGGGAGATGGCCCGCGAAATCCGCGCGCGCATCGGCGCCGAATCGCGGGAATCGCTCGACGGCGACTGGCACGACGCCATCCTCCTGACGCGCGACGACGGAATGCGGCGGCGCCGGAGCGCCGATGCGCCCGCCGCCGTCTGGGACGCGCTCGAGATCCGTTGACGTCGATGACCGATTACGCCGCCGAGATCTGCCGCCTGTGGCTGCTCATCGCCGTGCTGATCGCCGCGGCGGGAAAATCGCTCGCTTTCGGCCGATTCCGTGGGGATCTCGCGGCATCGTTTCCGGAGCTCGGCCGTGCCGGCGTGCCGCTTGCCGTGGCCATCGTCGCGGTCGAATGGCTGCTGGTCGTCCTGCTGGCGAGCGGCGGTGCTGCGGGCCGGTACGGCCTGATCGCTGCGGCGGTGCTGTTCGCCGCGCTGACGGCCGTGGTCGGCGTCGCGCTGGCGCAGGATCGAACCGTCGTCTGCAGCTGTTTCGGCGGCGCGAGCCATCGCCTGTCCGGCTACGACCTGCTGCGCAACGGTCTGCTGATCGGCGCTGCCGTATTCGGCGCGCTCGCGCCGCCGTTGCGCGACATCGACGTGTTCTCGCATGTCGCGCTCGCCGGCATCGCCGGCATCCTGTTCCAGCTGTCCACGGGACTGCAGGACATCGCGGCCGTGCTGAGAATCAAGGCCTAGGCCCGGCTCGCATGGACGGCACGCTGCTGAGTTTCCTCGTCGCACTGCTGACCCTCGTCGTTGCGTTCCTGCTCTTTCTGGTGCTGCGTATCGCAGCGGTGGTCAACGCCCAGGACTATCTGCGATCGCCCACGGCGTTGCCGGCGGGCAGCAGACTGCCGGATCTCGCGGGATATCGCCTGCGCGACGGCGAGCGGCTGTCGGGCGATTTCCTGTCGGGGCAGGCTGCGGTGCTGGTGTTCCTGTCACCCGACTGCGACGACTGCCGGCGGCGTATCGACGAGCTGGCGGACCTGTACGAGGACATCCGCCGCTCCGGCGTCCAGCTGTGGGTCGTCAGCGCGCGCTCGAAAAAACGCATGGCCGCGTTTCTGCGGCATTCGCCGCTGCTGGACCACGTCCTGCTCGTGAGCCCCGCGGTCCGGCAAGCGCTCAATCCGCGCAATGCCGCGCCGTTCTACATCTTCGTCGACGACGCGGGCCGGGTGCTCGCCAGCAATTTCATCGGCGACGAGAACTGGTCGAGTTTCGTCGCGCAGATCCGCGATGGCGAGCCGGCAGCAGCGTCGACGATGGAGACGTGAAGCGCGGGCCTTCGCTGTGTCGGGAACGCACGGGCGGATGTCCTGC
>CAMLSI010000182.1 GCA_946482585.1 uncultured Lysobacteraceae bacterium | reverse complement strand
ATCCTTGTAATCGATCTCGATCGTGCCTTCGGCGGTGAAGCGACAGAACTTCTTGCGACGGAAAAACTTGGACATGGTGGGCTCCTGAACTTAGGCCGCTTCGGCGTCGTTGGAATCGGCATTGCCGCCGAAACCGCCTTCATCGTCGTCGCGGCGACGGCGATCGCCGCTCTTTTCGTCCTTGGTCTTCATGATGAAGGACTGCTCGGTCACGGCGTCGTCGCGCACCAGGATCAGGTGGCGCAGCACGGCGTCGTTGAAGCGGAAGCCCGACTCGAGTTCGTTCAGCACGTTCTGGCTGCACTCGATGTTCATCAGGACGTAGTGGGCCTTGGCCAGGTTCTGGATCGGGAACGCGAGCTGACGGCGGCCCCAGTCTTCCAGACGGTGAATGGCGCCCTTGTCGCCTTCGATCAGCGTCTTGTAGCGCTCGATCATGGCGGGCACCTGTTCGCTCTGGTCCGGATGGACCAGGAACACGATTTCGTAATGACGCATGGAAACTCCTCGTGGATGTCGCAGGCCGGATGCGCTGCGCAGCCTCCCGCGGCGCGGTGAGGCAAGGTTCCCCGGGCCGGAATGGCGCACGGGGTCGTGGATTCTAGCGGGGACGCTCCGGGCTTGGCAAGTCGTTGAAGCACAAGCCTCCGCGGCCGCCCGGTCGTGCCGGGCGATGGCGATGCGCGGCGAATTTGGGCACAGTGATACGACGCTGCATCGAGTCGCCTCGGGGGAATGCAGCCGTGTACGGAGCCGGCCGTTGTCCGGTTCCCGAGCCGTACCCGATTCTTCGCTACCACCCCGATCCGCCAAGAGGGTAAGCCATCATGACGACGTCGAACTGCCGCGCGCGCCGCGGCCTGCGCCTCAGCGGCCTCGCCGCCGCTCTGCTAGCCGCCCTGCCGGGCCCTGCCGGCGCCGAAGCCGCCGAGCCGCCGCGCGAAGCGTCGCGCAACGCGGACGAGGCGCCCGCGCTGGAAACGGTCACGGTCACGGCACAGCGCCGGGTCGAGAACATCCAGGACGTGCCCATGGCCATCACGGCCATCGAGAGCGAGAAGCTCGACATCCTGGCTTCGGGTGGCGACGACATCCGCTTCCTCGCCGGCCGGCTGCCGAGCCTCAACATCGAATCCTCGTTCGGGCGCGCGTTTCCGCGTTTCTATATCCGCGGCCTCGGCAACACCGATTTCGATCTGAACGCCTCGCAGCCCGTGTCGCTGGTCTACGACGGCGTGGTGCAGGAAAACCCGATCCTCAAGGGTTTCCCGCTGTTCGATCTCGACCAGGTCGAAATGGCGCGCGGACCGCAGGGCACGCTGTTCGGCCGCAACTCGCCGGCCGGCGTCATCAAATTCGAATCGGCACGGCCCGAACAGGAGTTCGGCGGGTACGGCAGCCTGAGCTATGGCCGTTTCGGCACGGCGAATCTGTCCGGCGCGGTGACCGGTGGAGTCGGCGAAAGCGGCGCGCTGCGCCTCTCCGTGCTGCACCAGCGCCGCGACGGCTATGTCGACAACACGCGCAACGGTCCCGGCGACGATCTCGAAGGCTACCGCGAGAGCGCCGCGCGACTGCAATACCTCTACGCGCCCGACGACGGTTTCGAAGCGCTCTTCAACGTGCATGCGCGTCAGCTCGACGGCACCGCGCGTCTGTTCCGCGCCAACATCATCCGGCCGGGCAGCAACGATTTCGTGCCGGGCTTTCGTCGCGAGTTCATCGCCATCGACGGCCGCAACGTGCAGGACCTCGATCAGATCGGCGCCAACATGCGCCTGCGCTGGGACCTCGGCAGCACGACCCTGCATTCGATCACCGGCTACGAAAGCGTCGACGCCTACAGCCGTGGCGACATCGACGGCGGTTTCGGCGCGGTGTTCCTCGGCGAAGGCAACTACGGACCCGGTCTGATTCCGTTCCCGGCCGAGTCGGCCGACGGCCTGCCGGATCATCGCCAGCTGAGCCAGGAAATCCGCATCGAATCCAACGAGTGGGGCCGCTTCGACTGGCAGGCCGGCGTGTTCGGCTTCGACGAGTCGATCACGGTCGATTCCTTCAGCTACGACACGTTCGCGCCGGGGCGTCCGCAGAATGGCTTTGCGACGCAGCAGCAGGACAACGAGGCCTGGGCCGTGTTCGCATCGGCCGATTTCGATGCGACCGACCGGCTCAAGCTGCGCGGCGGCCTGCGCTACAGCGACGACAGCAAGGAATTCGTCGCCGAGCGCGTTACCGGTCCGTTCGGTCCGCCGATCGCGCCGATCCGCGTCGATCCGAGCGACACCGACGTGAGCTGGGATTTCAGTGCCGTGTTCCAGGCCAACGAGCAGGTCAATCTCTACGGCCGCGTCGCGCGCGGTTTCCGCGCACCCAGCGTGCAGGGCCGCCTCATGTTCGCCGACGCGACCTTGCCCAGCGACGAGCTCGTGACCGTCGCCGATTCGGAAACCGTGCTGTCCTGGGAGGCCGGCCTCAAGGCGCAGCTCTGGGAAAACCGCCTGCGTCTGGGCTTCGCGCTGTATCGCTACACCATCGACGACCCGCAGCTGACCGCGGTCGGCGGCAACGCGAACATCGCGCGCCTCGTCAATGCCGACAAGGCCGAAGGGCACGGCGCCGAGCTCGATATCGAGGCGCTGCTGAGCGAGCGCTTCCTCATGACCTTCGGTGCGAGCTGGAACCCGACCAAGATCCGCGATCCGAATCTCACGGTGTTCAAGTGCGGCGCGCCGTGCACCGTGCTCGATCCGGCCGGCACGGTGGCCGGCACCGTGCGCATCGACGGCAATCCGCTGCCGCAGGCGCCGCGTCACGTCTACAACCTGACCGCGCGCTATGGCGTGCCGATGGGGAACGGCGAGTTCTTCGTCTACACCGACTGGGCCTACCGCAGCGAAGTGAGTTTCTTCCTGTACGAGTCGGTCGAGTTCACCGGCAAGCCGCTGCTCGAAGGCGGCCTGCGCGTCGGTTACGACTGGAATTACGGCGACTACGAACTCGCGCTGTTCGGCCGCAACATCACCGACCGCGAAGTCATCGTCGGCGGTCTCGACTTCAACACCCTCCCGGGATTCCTGAACGCGCCGCGCACCTGGGGCGTGGAGTTCAAGGCGCGGTTCTGATCCGGGCGCGAAAAAAAAAAGGGAGAGGCGTCAGCCTCTCCCCGTTCGTGATGCCGGCGAAGCGTTCGCGTTCTAGGCCATGAACCCCAGATTCGAGGTCGGGAAATTGATCAGATTCGGGAAGATCGCCGCGAGATCGTTCGTCGCGGTGACGCCCATCCAGCGTGCGAGCGTCGCGGCCATCTGATCGACGCTCGTCGACGGAATGGTCTGGCCACGCGAGAAGCTGATCGCGTTGTTCAGCGCCTGATCGGGGAACGTGCCGTAGAGGCGGCCGCCGTTGACCATGCCGCCCATGACGAACTGCACGCCGCCCCAGGCGTGATCCGAGCCGTTGCCGTTGGAGCTCAGCGTGCGCGCGAATTCGCTCATCGAGAACGTGGTCACTTCGTTCTGTGCGCCGATCTCGCCGAGCGCGGTCCAGAACGCGCCGAGCGCCTGGGACATGCGGTTGAGCAGCGCGCCATGGCCACTGTTGTTCGTCGACATCAGTCCGTCATGCAGGTCGAAGCCGCCCGTGCGTACGAAGAAGATCTGCCGCTTGTGCTGGATCTGGCCGCTGGATTCGCGCGAGATCTTGATCATGCGCGCGACCATCTTGAGCTGGTCGGCGAGCGAGTTGTTGCCCGGGAATACGGTCGTGATGTTGCCCGAGCCGTCGCTCGCGGTCAGCGACGAGTTGACGAGATCGTAGAGATCGCGCCCGCGCTTGAACGTGCGCGCGTATTCCTTGGTCAGCAGCGACGGATTCGACGTATCGGCCAGCAGCAGGTCCAGCGCGCCGGCACGCTGCGAGCCGTAGGTGCCGCCGGTGCTGTTGGCCGAGTTGTAGATGTTGCTGAGACCGGTCAGGCCGCTCGAGGACATCTGGTACGGGAAAGTGTCTTCGCCGACCTCGAAGCGGTTCGCGCCCGCGAGCGAGATGCACGGCGAGAGCGACTGGTTGACGTTGTCCAGCCGCACGCGGTCTGCGACGAGGCCGCCCCAGCCCGTGTTCGTCGCGCTGGTGCGCGCGAGATGCCAGAGATTCTCCTGGTCGTTGTGCGAATACAGCTGCGGCGGACGCAGTGCCGGCGTGCTGTTGTACTCGGCCTTCGTGATCGGACGGATCAGCGTGCCGATGTTGGCGAGGAACGCGAGCTTGTTCGCGCGATAGATCGTCGCGAGGTCGGCCATGCCGGTGGGGTAGGCGCCGTTGCCCGGATTGACCGCATACTGCGCGCCGGTCGCGCTGTCCGTGATCTGGAACTGGCTCGTCAGCGCCGCGCGGTCGATGGCGAGGCCGCCGGGGTTCGTGTTCGCGTTGTAGACGCCGCCGCGCGCGGTCGCATAAACGCCGTGACGCGCCGTGTCGTACGGCAGCAGCATGTTCCAGGAGTCGTTGCCGCCCGACAGATAGACGCAGACCAGCGCGCGATAGCCGGCCACGGAACCTTTCTCGGCGGCCATGGCCGAACTCATGAGCTTGAGCTGCGGCAGCAGCGCGGATGCGCCGCCGGCGCTGAGCGTGATGCCGAGGTTGCGGAGGAACCGGCGACGGGATTGTTCGTTGGATTTCATCGCGGCAGTCCTCAGCGTTGCGTGGCGAATTCGGGCGACATCGCGGCGATCTGCAGCAGCGAGCGCGCCTTCTCGCTCGTGGTCGCGCCGTTCATGAAGCTCAGCATGTTGATCAGCGTGGTGCGGGTGTTCGCCGTCATCTGGCCGTAGAACATGCGCCGGTTGACCAGGTCGACCATCGACGCCGGCGTGGCCGCGAGATTGCTCAGCTCGGTCACGTTGATGAGCGGACGATCGGTCGGCGGATTCGTCATGCCGACGTAATAGCGATACGTGTAGTCGGCGAGGCTGTTGGAGATCGAGTACGTCGTGCCTTCGTTGATGATCTGCATCTCCGGCGAATACAGGTTCGCGTCGGCGACCGGACCCGGCGGCTGATAGTCGGGCTCGTAGAAATTGAACACGGTCGGCGCGCCGAGCGGACGCTGTGCGTAGCTGCCGGTCGGGTTCGTCATGCCCATGCGGATCTCGCCGTACGCGGTCGCGGCCGGGAGCTGGAACTGCCAGGCGCGCATCACCGCGGTCAGGCGCAGCAGCGGTTCGCGCACCTTGCCGAAGTTCGCCGGCGGATTCGTCGCGCGCGCTTCCGGGTCGAGCAGGATCTGCTTGATCACCGCCGCCAGATCGCCGCGTTCGTTGTCGCCGTTGTTGTTGAACTTCTGCGCGACGCGCGTGATGTAGGCCGGCGACGGGTTGCTCGTCGTGAAGCGCTGGATCAGCTGGCGCGCCATGAACGGCGCGACGTTCGGATGCGAGGCCAGCAGGTTGAGGCCGTCGCGCACGTCGACGGCGCAGGTCTGCCCGGCCGGAATCGTGGTGCCGCCGACCAGGACTTTCGCCGTCGTGTCGTGCTCGGTCGCGACGCAGGACATCGGCAGATACGTATTCGTGCCGCCGAACAGGTTCGTGCCCGCGTTGTTGTACGCGAAGCCCGTGAATACTTTGGCGTACTGGCTGATGACGTTCTGGTCGTAAGTCGGGATCGGCTGGCCGCCCTGCAGCAGCGGCGAGTAGTCGAGGTTGCGCTCGACGAGGCCGATCGAGAACAGCTGCATCACTTCGCGCGCGTAATTCTCGTCGGGCTCGCGGCCCGTGCCGGCCTTGCGGTTGCGGAAGTGGCTCAGGAACTTGCCCATCGACGGGTTGTAAGTCACCTCGTCGAGCAGGGTGCGGTAATAGCCGAACGAGTTCCGCGCGAGCAGATCCCAGTACTCGCTCATCTGGATCGGTTCGCCGCTGATGCTGCCGTTCGTGTCGGAGATCACGAAGATCTGCGACAGCGCCCAGGCCGTGCGCTGGCGCAGCTGGTCGGGACCCGTGACGGCGGTATGGAACCAGCGGCTCATGCGCTGGTTCTGGCCGATGGTCTCGGTGCCGCCGGCCGTCATCGCGGCGGCGACGGCTTCCATGTGCGGACGCGCGGCGGTCATCGCGACCGAATTCATCTGCTGGTCGATCCAGGCCGACAGACCGATCTGGCGGACCTTGGCGATATCGGCCTCAGTGGGGCCGAAGGTGGCTTGCGTGAGGAAGCGGGCGGCTTCGCCGTCGGTGGCGGGAATGTCGGTCGGCGCTTCGAAGCCCGATTTGAAGAACGTGCGCGCGTGCGCGGCAGGAGCGATGAGCGCGGCGCACAGGAGCAATGCGCCGCAACGGCTGGTCAGAGGCATGATGGTTTCCCCGGTACTGGCGTGCGGACGTTACGAGCGCGTGCAGGGCCGCGTCGTGACGGCCCGCACACGCAACGTGAAACGCCGCTGAACGGTAGCGGTTTACCTACTCTGCGGTATGGCGATTCGTTCGCACCCGGGTGAGGGTTTCCCCGGGGGTCACATTGTGACGTTTTTTGTCGCCGAGACAGGGGGTTAGAAGCCCGCACCCGTCGATTGGCGAGCGGATTCCGGCGATGGGCGGGGTAGGGAACGGACCGCCCGCCTTCGCTTCCCGCTACATGCGGAACACGCCGTAGCGCTGCGGCTCGATCGGCGCGTTCAGGCTGGCCGAGATCGCCAGGCCGAGCACGCGCCGGGTGTCGGCCGGGTCGATGACGCCGTCGTCCCAGAGGCGCGCGCTCGCGTAGTAGGGATGACCCTGGCGCTCGTACTGCGCGCGGATGGGCGCTTTGAACGCCTCTTCCTCGTCGCCGCTCCACGGCTGGCCGGCGGCTTCCAGACCGTCGCGGCGCACGGTCGCGAGTACCGAGGCGGCCTGTTCGCCGCCCATGACGCTGATGCGCGCGTTCGGCCACATCCAGAGGAAGCGCGGCTGATAGCCGCGGCCGCACATGGCGTAGTTGCCCGCGCCGAAACTGCCGCCGATGATCACGGTGAATTTAGGTACATGTGAACATGCGACGGCGGTGACCATCTTCGCGCCGTCTTTCGCGATGCCGGCATTCTCGTACTTGCGGCCGACCATGAAGCCCGTGATGTTCTGCAGGAACACGAGCGGAATGTTGCGCTGGTTGCAGAGCTCGATGAAGTGCGCGCCCTTGAGCGCGGATTCGGCGAACAGGATGCCGTTGTTCGCGACGATGCCGACCGGATAGCCGTGGATGTGCGCGAAGCCGCAGACCAGGGTCTTGCCGTAGCGCGCCTTGAACTCCTGGAATTCGGAACCGTCGACGATGCGCGCGATGATTTCGCGGATGTCGAACGGGCGGCGCGTGTCGCCGGGAACGACGCCATAGATTTCCTCGGCCGCATAGGCCGGCTCGCGCGGCGCCATCACGGCGACCGGCAACTGCTTGCGCCGGTTGAGGTGCCGGATCACGTCGCGCGCGATCGCGAGCGCATGCGCGTCGTTCTCGGCGAAATGGTCGGCGACGCCCGATACGGCAGTGTGGACGTCGGCGCCGCCGAGCGATTCGGCATCGACGACTTCGCCGGTCGCGGCCTTCACCAGCGGCGGGCCGCCGAGAAAGATCGTGCCCTGTTCCTTGACGATGATGGTCTCGTCGCACATCGCGGGCACGTAGGCGCCGCCGGCCGTGCACGAGCCCATGACCACGGCGATCTGCGCGAGACCGAGGCCGCTGAGACGCGCCTGATTGTAGAAAATGCGGCCGAAGTGCTCCTTGTCCGGAAACACTTCGTCCTGCAGCGGCAGGAACGCGCCTCCGGAGTCGACGAGATAGATGCAGGGCAGGCGATTCTCGAGCGCGACTTCCTGCGCGCGCAGATGCTTCTTGACCGTCATCGGGAAATACGTGCCGCCCTTGACCGTCGCGTCGTTCGCGACGACGACGATTTCCTGGCCGTGCACGCGGCCGATGCCCGTGATCACACCGGCGCAGGGCGCCGCATCGTCGTACATGCCGTGCGCGGCCAGCGGCGAGAGTTCGAGGAACGGCGAACCCGGATCGAGCAGCGCGCGGATGCGCTCGCGCGGCAGCAGTTTTCCGCGCTCGGTGTGCTTGCTGCGCGCCTTCTCTCCGCCGCCCTGCGCGACCTTCGCCATCTGCGCCTGCAGATCGTCGACCGCGGCGCGCAGCTGCGCGGCGTTGGCCTGGAATTCGGGGCTGCGGGAGTCGAGCTTGGATTCGATGAGAGTCATGCGAGCACCGGACGGAGCAAAGGCGCGCATGAAAACATAGCGCGCACGGATTGGGAAATTGCGTGGACGCGCGCGTCGGCTACGCCTGCGGATGGGCGCCAGCGTCGGTACGTCGTAGAACCGGCGCCGGACACGAAACCGGCCGCGAGCGCGGCCGGTTTCGACGAACACTGTCCGACGCGATCAGTCTTTCTTCGCGGCGTCCTTGGACGCTTCCTTCGCCGCATCCTTGGTTTCGATCGCGGCTTCCTTGATTTCGCGGCCGACGGCGACGGCGCCGTCCTTGACCTCGTGACCGACTTCCTTGGCGCCTTCGACGAGCTCGCGGCCGACCGCCTTGCCGGTTTCGGCGGCCGTGCGCGCGCCGTCTTCGATCGTCGCTCCGGCCTCGTTGGTGATCGTGCGGATGCGGTCGCCGGCTTCGCCGGTGGCCTGCTTCACTTCGCCGGCGGCGTCCTTGAGCGCCTCCTTCGTCGTCGCGGTCGCTTCAGCCGCGGTCTTCCTGGCTTCTTCGATCTTCTGCGCGGCGGCCTTCGATGCGGCATCGGCGCGCTGTTGCGCGGTCTGCTGATCCTGCTGACTGCAGGCGGCGAGACCCGCGACCAGCGCAAGACTCAACACGGTGCGATAGATGGTCATACGGTGATCCTCCTCGTGTCGGTGGCGCGGCAGTATTGAACCGCTGCCGGGCTCAGGCAAGCGGAATCCCGAGGCGGGCGTAGGGCATCGGTGCGCGCCGTCGCGGCGCGCACCGTCCCGGCGTTCAGACGAGCTCGATCGCGACCGCGGTCGCTTCGCCGCCGCCGATGCACAGCGAAGCGACGCCGCGCTTGAGGCCGCGGTTCTTCAGCGCATGGATCAGCGTGACGACGAGACGCGCGCCGCTCGCACCGATCGGGTGGCCGAGCGCGCAGGCGCCGCCGTTGACGTTGAGCTTGGCGTGCGGGATGCCGAGTTCGCGCATCGGCGCCATCGCGACGACCGCGAACGCTTCGTTGACCTCGAACAGGTCGACGTCATCGACGCTCCAGCCGGCCTTCTTCAGCACGTTCGCGATCGCGCCGACCGGCGCCGTCGTGAACCACTGCGGCTCCTGCGAATGGGTCGCGTGGGCGGCGATGCGCGCGAGCGGCTTCACGCCGCGGCGTGCGGCTTCGTCGGCGCTCATCAGTACGGTCGCGGCGGCCCCGTCGGAGATGCTCGAGGAGCTCGCCGCAGTGATCGTGCCGTTTTCCTTGCGGAAGGCGGGCTTCAGCGATGCGATCTTGGAAACGTCGCATTTGGCGGGTTGTTCATCCGTGGAATATTCCACGTCACCCTTGCGCGTGGAGACCTTGACCGGGACGATTTCGTTCGCGAATGCGCCGCCGGACTGCGCGGCGAGCGCGCGCCTGACGGTTTCGGCGGCGTAGGCGTCCTGTTCTTCGCGCGTGAAGTGGTATTTGTCGGCGCACTGTTCGCCGAACACGCCCATGGCCTTGCCGTCGTAGGGATTGGTCAGGCCGTCCCAGG
>CAMLSI010000181.1 GCA_946482585.1 uncultured Lysobacteraceae bacterium | reverse complement strand
GCGCCGGGTTTCCACCGTATCGAGGAAATTGCGGCTGTCGCGGCGGAATGCGTGAAATGCCGCAATGTACAGAAGTCCTAGCGCGAGCAGGGCGCAGAGCAGCAGCCAGCGACGCCAGGCGGGGACAGGTTTCACGGGCTCGGGCTTCATATGCTGATGAAGGCTCCGAGCGTCCAGGCGGTCATGAGCCAGCCGTTGACCAGCGCGAAACCGCCGATGACGGCCGCGAGCGCGAGCGGTCGGTCTTCGAGCTCGCGTGCGAGTGCGATCCAGACCGGAAACAGCACGATGCAGTAGCGCAGCAGCGAGTTCGCGATCTGCCCGCTCCAGAGCAGGCAGAGTATGGCCGCGACGAGCGCGAATTCCTCGTACCAGCGCCGGCGCAGCAACAGCAGCGAGCCGGCCGCGACGCAGAGGCTCGATATCACCCAGAACCGTGCCGGCGCCTCGCCGCGCAGGTGATTGGCGAGATTCTTCCAGGGCGCCGCCGAACGCCATTGCCAGCCCTGCTCGATGCTGCTCATCTGCGCGAACGCGTCGCCGGTGCTGTAGAAGCACCAGGCCCAGAACAGGAACAGGCCGAGCGGCGCGAGCACGACCGGCACGAACGCTTCGGGTTTTCGCCACGGCGCGATCAACGCGCGCCAGCCGTCGTGACGCAGGATCACGGCGAGCGCGAACACGAGGAAGAAAATGCCGTTCGCGCGCACTGCTGACAGTGCTGCAGCGGCGAGGCCCGCGATCAGGTAGTGCTCGCGCCGCAGGTGATACATGGCCGCCACGAGCAGCAGCAGGAACAGGCTCTCGGTATAGCCGGCCGAGAACACGAACCCGTGCGGCACGAAGCACAGCAGCGCCACGGCGATCAGGCTCGCGGTCGTCGAGACGCCGAGCAGCCGCGCATAGCGCTGCACGTAGAACAGTGCCGCGAGGAAGCACAGATTCGCGAGTACGACGACTGCCACTTTCGGGCTCAGGCCGGACACGGTCAGCGCCTTGGCGAGCAGCGGGAACAGCGGAAAGAACGCGTAGCTCGTCTTGCCCGGCGCACCGAGCGCGCTGTCCGTGGTGTAGCCCTCGGTGACGATCCTGACGTACCAGTCGCAGTCCCAGCGGCAGAACAGCTGCGACAGCGGTCCGCTGCCGCCGTCCCCGAGCGTGAGTTGCGCCAGGTAGCCGACCGCGACCAGCATCGCGCGCGAGACCAGATACAGCGCGACGATCGCGAACGCGACGCGCCACGGCCGTTCGGCGGGCGCCGGCGCGACGGCGCTCATCGGTCGGTCACGATGCAGTAGAGGCCGACGAGCACGATGGCGACGCCGGCGATGCCGCGCCACGAGGGTTTTTCGTCGAGCAGCAGCACCGCGCCGCCGTAGACGAGGACGAAGGTCAGCGCCGTGAACGGATAGACGCTGCGCAGCGGCAGCTTCGACAGCGCGAACACCCAGAGCAGGGTGCTGGCGCCGTACAGCGCGAGTCCGCCCAGCAATGCCGGATTCACGAAGTCGAGCAGCGCGGTGCGTCCTGCGGCGCCGACGCGGAACAGCATCTGGCCCGCGGCCGCGCAGAGTGCGCTGGCCAGCAGCATCAGATAGACCTTCACGATGCCGCATCCGTGCGCGGCGCGGTCGCTATCTCCCGCACGATGTACAGCGGCCGGCGCTTGGATTCCATGAACATGCGGCCGACGTATTCGCCGAGGATGCCGAGGCAGAGCAGTTGCACGCCGGCGAACAGCGCGAGCAGCACGGTCAGGCTGGCCCAGCCGCGCACCACGTCGAAGAACAGCCACGACGCGAGCCCGTAACCCATCACGCCGATCGCGATGCCGAAGCACGCGAGCGCGGCCCAGATGCTCACGCGCAGCGGCACGACCGAGAATCCGGTGATCGCGTCGACGGCCAGACGCAGCATTTTGCGCAACGGATACTTGGTCACGCCGGCGAAGCGTTCGGCGCGCACATAAGGAAACGCGACCTGGCGAAAGCCGAGCCAGGCGACCAGGCCGCGCACGAAGCGGTGCTGTTCCGGCAGCGCGAGCAGCGCATCGAGCACGGGACGCGAGACGAGGCGGAAATCGCCAACGTTCTCGGGAATGTCGACGTCGGTGAGCTTGTTGAGCACGCGATAGAACAGGCTCGCGCTGCCGGTCTTGAACGCGGTTTCGCCGTGGCGCTGGGTGCGCTGGCCGTAGACCACGTCTGCGCCCTGGTCCATCGCCGCCATCATCGGCGCGAGCAGTTCCGGCGGATCCTGCAGGTCGGCGTCGATCATGAGGATGCGTTCGCCGCGGCACAGTTGCAGTCCCGCGCTCAGCGCGAGCTGGTGGCCGAAATTGCGCGACAGCGACAGCGCGACGATATGCGTGTCGGCTTGCGCGTATCCCTGCAGCAGCGGCCAGGTGCGATCGCGCGACCCGTCGTCGACGAACACGATCTCGTAGTCCGCACCCACTGCATCGGCGCAGGCGACGGTGAGGCGCCGTACGGTTTCGGCGATGACTTCTTCTTCGTTGAAACAGGGAACGACGACGCTGACGCGGGGGCGCGGTCGGTCGTCGCGGGGCAGGGCGGTCGCGATCATGAGGTCGCCGGTCAAGTGCGAAGAACGTCGTATTGTGGCCGAGCCACGGCGATCTGGCGACTGCGCCGCGCCGGCCGGCGCTTCAGCCCTTGCGCTGCTGCATGCGCTGGCGCGCGAGCTGCTCGCCGACGCGGGCGAGACCCTCGTTCGTGCTGACGCGCGGCGCGTAGCCGAGATCGCGCCGCGCCGCGGCGATGTTGAACCAGTGCGCGGTCGACATCTGCTCCACGATGAAGCGCGTCAGCGGCGGTTCGGATTTGAGGCGCAGCAGTTTCCAGATGCGCTCGAGGTTCGTGCCGACGAAGCGCGCGAAATCGACCGAAATGCGGCGCTCCTCGGGCGGCAGTCCGGCCGCCTTCAGCAGTGCGTTGATCATCGCGTCCTGATTGATCGGTTCGCCCTGCGTGATGAAGTAGGCCTTGCCTGCGATCGGCGAACCCGGTTCGAGCCGGTCGAGTGCGAGCACGTGGGCCTCGGCCGCGTTGTCGATATACACCGTGTCGATCTTCTTCGACGTGTCGCCGATATGGCGCAGACGACCCCTGCGCGAGCGATCGAGGATGCGCGGCAGCAGGTGAGGATCGCCCGGGCCCCAGATCAGATGCGGCCGCAGCGCGACGGTTGCGAGCTGCGGCGAATTCGCCGCGAGCACGCGCTGCTCGGCGCGCGCCTTGGTCTGCGGGTAGGGCGCAAGGAAATGCGTCGCGTACGGCGTGGATTCGTTGACGCCGTTGAGATCCTGCCCGTCGTGCACGACGCTCGGGCTCGAGGTGTAGACGAGCTTGGGTATGCGATGGATCTCGCAGGCCGCGAGCACGTTGTCGGTCCCGCGCACGTTGATCTCGTAGTACTCGGAAAGCGGACCCCAGGCGCCGGCCTTGGCGGCGGTGTGCACGATCGCATCGCAGCCTTCGGCCGCAGCCGCGACGAGATCGAGATTGCGCACGTCGCCGAGGTGCTGCTCGACACCCAGCGTCTTGAGTTCGGGACAGTCGTGACGATTGAACGCGCGCACCGCGTGGCCGCGCGCGACGAGTTGCTTGCAGACGGCCTTGCCGAGAAAGCCGCTGCCGCCGGTGACGAGTACTTTCATTGCACGTTTCCCGTGTCGTTGCCGAATCGGCCGGATTGCGACCAACTACGGTAGCTCCATTGGCGCGGCGGCGGAACCGGTGCGCGCGCCGGTCGCGCCGCCGCGCGGTGTCACGGCGCCTCGGCCAGATAGGTGTAGCCGGTCAATCCGGTTTCGAGCACCTCTTCGAACTGGCGCGCCGCCGCCTCGTCCAGACCGGATGCGTCGATCTTGTCGCGATAGGCCTGGCGCAGCGCCTTCAGGTCGTAGCCGACGTAGTCCAGCATGACGTCGCAGGAATCGCCGCGCTTGAACTGCGACAGCTGCGCCGTGCCGTCGGCGCCGACGTGCACGCTGACCGCATCGGTATCGCCGAACAGGTTGTGGATGTCGCCGAGCGTTTCCTGGTACGCGCCGACCATGAAGATGCCGAGGCGATACGATTCGCCGGGCCGCAGTTCGTGCAGCGGCAGGCTCACGTCGAGACCGTCTTCCTCGACATACTGGTCGATGCGTCCGTCCGAGTCGCAGGTCAGGTCGCCGATCACGCCGCGGCGCGTCGGTTCCTCGGCGAGCCGCGTCAGCGGCACGATCGGGAATACCTGATCGATGGCCCAGACGTCGGGAATCGATTCGAACACCGAGAAATTGACGAAGTACTTGTCGACGAGGCGCAGGTCGAGTTCGTCGATGGCCTGGCGATGTGCGCGTTCCTCGGGCTTGAGGCGCGTGCGCACGACCGTGACGATCGCGTAGAACAGGTCGTCGAGGCGCGCACGATCGGCGAGCGAGAGCTGGCCGAGCGCATACAGCGTCTGCCCTTCGGCGACGTGGTGCAGGGCTTCCTGGTACAGCTCCAGCAGCGGGCGCTCGTCGAGTTCGGCATGGATCTCGCGCAGGTGGCGCAGCACGGCGGGCTCGTTCGCGCGCTCGGGCGGGATCGCGCCGCTCGGCGCCTGTTCGACTTCGCTGACGTTGACGATGAGCACGGCGTGGTGCGCGGTCATCGCGCGGCCGGCTTCGGTGATCACGCGCGGCGCCTTGAGGCCGTGCTCCGCGCAGGCTTCCGCGAGCGGCTGCACGATGGTCGCCGCATACTGCTCGAGCCCGTAGTTGATCGAGCAGAACGAGCGCGAACGCGAACCTTCGTAGTCGACGCCGAGACCGCCGCCGACGTCCATGGTCGCGATCGGCAGTCCCATTTTGGACAATTCCACGAAGTAGCGCACCGCTTCGCGCATGCCCGCGGCGATGTCGCGCACGTTGCTGAGCTGCGATCCCATGTGGAAATGCAGCAGTTTCAGGGTGTGGTCGAGGCGGTGCGCGCGCAGCTGTTCGACGAGGTCGAGCACCTGGCGCGGGGTCAGGCCGAATTTGGCCTTGTCGCCGCCGGTGTTCTGCCACTTGCCCGCGCCGAGCGTCGCCAGGCGCATGCGCACGCCGAGCAGCGGCTCGACGCCGAGCGCGCGCGACTCCTCGATGACATGGCCGAGTTCCGACGGTTTTTCGATGACGATGTAGATTTCGAGGCCGAGGCGGCGGCCGATCAGCGCGAGACGGATGTACTCGCGATCCTTGTAGCCGTTGCAGATCACCGTGCTGCCGGGCTTGGCGAGCGCGAGCACGGCCATGAGTTCCGGCTTGGAACCGGCTTCGAGACCGAAGCCCTGGTCGCCGTGCGCGGCGAGCTCGCCGGCGACCCCGCGCTGCTGGTTGGTCTTGATCGGGAACACGGCGGTGTAGCCGCCGGCGTAGTCCCAGTCGGCCATGACCTTCGCGAAAGCGGCCTGAAGCCGGCCGCGGCGGTGATGCAGGATGTCGGAGAAGCGCACCAGCAGCGGCAGCCGCGAGCCCTGCGCCTGCGCGCTCGCGACGATGTCGTCGAACGCGAGCGCCGGACCGTCCGGTCCCTGCGGCTGCGCGACCATCCGTCCCTGCGCATCGATATCGAAGTAATTCTCGCCCCAGTAGGGCACGGCGTAGCGCTGGCGCGCCTGTTCCACGTTCCACGCATTCGTCATTGACGCGGTTCCTCAACTGTCGAAAGGTGCGTCGCAGCGGCGGGCCTGGACGAAACACGGTGACACGGGCCACCTTGCCGACGACCGGAAGCCTCGCACGCCGCGGGGCCGTCGGACCGCGCATTGTACTGGCCGAACGTCCAGCGTCGATGACACCGGCGGACGCGACCCAAGGGGGCAGGGAACCGGTACAATCGCGCGCCCCGATCCGACCTCCCCCGAGATACCGCGCCATGTCCGAGACCTCCTGGTTCACCGAGCAGCACGAGCATTCCGGCTCGTCCATCGGTTTCCGCGTGAAAGAAAAGCTGCACGCGGAAAAGACGCCGTTCCAGACCATCGAGATCTACGACACGACCGACTGGGGCAAGCTCATGGTCATCGACGGCTGCATGATGGTGTCGACCCGCGACAACTTCCTCTATCACGAAATGATGTCGCACCCGGCGCTGTTCACGCATGCGCGCGCCAAGCGCGTCGTGATCATCGGCGGCGGCGACTGCGGCACGCTGCGCGAAGTGCTGCGTCACGACGAGGTCGAGAAGGCCGTGCAGGTCGAGATCGACGAGCGCGTCACGCGTCTGGCCGAAAAGTATTTCCCCGAGCTCTGCGAAGCCAACAACGATCCGCGCGCCGAGCTGCTGTTCATCGACGGCATCAAGTACATGGCCGAATGCGAGCCCGAGTCGCTCGATGTCGTCATCGTCGACTCGACCGACCCGGTCGGCCCGGCCGAAGGCCTGTTCAACGCTGCGTTCTATTCGAGCTGCTACAAGGCGCTGCGCCATGGCGGCATCCTCGTGCAGCAGTCCGAATCGCCGCTGGCGCATCTCGACCTGATCAAGTCGATGCGTGTCGCGATGAAGAGCGCCGGCTTCCAGTCCGCACGCACGCTGAGCTTCCCGCAGCCCTGCTATCCGACCGGCTGGTGGAGCTGCACCATGGTGCGCAAGGGCGCCGATCTCGCCGGTTTCCGCGAACGCGGCGCGGCGAGCAAGCAGTTCCCGACGCGTTACTACAATGTCGACATGCATCGCGCCGCGCTCGCGCTGCCGGAATTCGTGCGCGAGGCGCTCGGCGAGTAAGCGTCGGCCGTCGCCGCGTCGTCGACCGACGCGCGGCGACCGCCATTGGTCGAACCGGCGCTGCGGCGCGGGCGCGCGACGGTAAGCTGCAGCCCCGCCCCTGCCGGCCTGTTCCCGGCGATCCGCCGTCGCGCCATGTCCGTTTTCGCCGCCTTTGCCTTCGTCCTGCTGTTGATGGCGCTCGGCCGCGCGCTGGCTTGGCGCCGGCTCGTGCCCGACAGCGCTCCCGATGCGCTCAACATCGTCGTGCTCTATGTCTGCATGCCGGCGTCGATCCTGCTGCAGGTACCCAAACTCGACTTCGCGGCGTCGACCGTCAGTGTCGCGCTGGTGCCGTGGCTGCTGACGATCTTCAGCACGCTGCTGGTGCTCGCGGCGTCGCGCGCGTTCAGGCTGCGGCGTCCCGATACGGCCGTGCTGTTGCTCGAAGTGCCGCTCGGCAACACCTCATTTCTCGGATACGCGCTGATCCCGGTGCTCGCGAGCCCCGGTGCCATGCCGTTCGCCGTGCTCTACGACCAGTTCGGCAGCTTTCTGATCCTGTCGACCTTCGGTCTGACCGTGATCGCGATCTACTCGGGCGGCGTGCGTCCGACGCCGGCCGTCGTGCTCGCGCGCGTACTGCGGTTCCCGCCGTTCGTCGCGCTCGTGCTCGCATTGACCGTGGTGCCGGCCGAACTTCCCGTCGAAATCGTCAACGTGCTGCAGCAGCTCGCGAGCGCGATGCTGCCGATGGTCGGCATCGCGCTCGGCATGCAGCTGAGGCTGCGTCTGCCGCGTGCGCAACTGCTGCCGCTGGGCCTGGGTCTTGCGGGAAAACTGCTGCTGATGCCGGCGCTCGCGCTGCTGCTCTGCGCGGCGATCGGACTCGATGCGGATGCGCGCGCCGCCGTCGTGCTCGAATCGGCCATGCCGCCGATGATCACCGCAGCCGCTCTGGCGGCGATGGCGCGGCTGTCACCCGAGCTCGGCTCGGCCTTGGTGGGCTATGGCGTCGTGCTGTCGATGCTGAGCCTGCCGTTGTGGCGCTGGCTGCTCGGCTACTGAAGATCTTGGCTGGCAGGCAGGAACCGGCGAGCAGAGCGCGTTTCGCCGGTTCCTCCCTGTTCGAACACGAACCGGATCCAGCGGACAGGAACCGGCAGGCGTTGCTCCGGTTCCTGCCGCTTTCCTTCGGCTTTCCGACTACTGCGTGCAGCTGGTTCCCGCAATCGAGGTCACGCGTTCGAGCGCGAGCGTGCCCGAGGCAGTGAACAGCGGATCGGTCGATGTCCAGGCCACGCTGCCGGCGTTGCAGCCGGTGAACGTGAAGGTCAGCGTGCCCCAGGGCGGATTCGTGATCTGGGTCGGATCGAAGTTCGGCGGGAAGCGGCCGCCGCGGCTCTTCACGGCCTGCATCTCGATGCGGTTGTTCACGAGCTGGCCGACGCCGAGGATCCAGACCTGGTTGCCGTTCGCATCGAACGTGAACCAGAACGCGGTCACCGTCGTGTCGTTGACCTTCTCGAGCTGGAAGCCGTGGCCGCTCTGCGCCGGATTGAACCAGTTGCCGCTGACGGCATTGCCGATCGCGAAGCTCGATCCGCCGCCCTGCACGATGATCTTGCCCGACATGCCGATGCCGCCGGCCGCGCCGTGCGCGCTGCAGTAGTAGCCGACCGTGCCCGGATCGTTGAAGGTCAGCGTCTGCGACCATTCATTGGAGCTGGGTCCGCCGCCCGTGACGTAGCCGTCGCGCGCGCAGTCGGTGGAGCAGCGGAACGAGCCGTCGTCGGCGACGACATTGTGGAAACCGCCCGCATTGCGAAAAGTCACCGTGTCGCCGGCCTGGATCGTCAGAGTCGACGGCGAATAGCCGTTGCCGCCGCCGCCGACCGTCACGATGTGATTGGCCGCCGTAGCCAGAGTGGAAGCGAGCAGCAGGCAGATGCCTGCGAGCCCGCGGACGATGCGCCGATTCATGAATTGCCTCCGTAGCGAAACACCGCGCCGGATGCGCGGTTCGTAGGCAGTGAGTGCGGGCGGCGCGCGAAATGGTTGTCCCGCGATGCGTTTCAGAAACTCCAGATCACCGTCGTGACCCAGCGCGTGTGGTCGCGCGCGCCGGTGTTGTAGCGCAGCGCGTCCGGCGACGACCACAGCAGCGAGGTATAGATATAGACGTCGCCGGCGCCGTAGCTGAGGCCCACGCTGCCGTAGCCGTAGCTCAGTCCGGTGCTGCGGTATCTCAGATCGAGGTCGCCGACATCCATATGCGTATAGCCGACACCGGCGTTCGCGCCGAGGCGGCCGCGGATCGGCTGTGTGTAGCTGAGTTCGGTCGTGGCGGCGAAGCCCTTCTTCGTGCCGAAGGGACTGAAGACGCCGGGCATGTCCGGCGACAGTGCGACGCTCAGACGCCAGCGTCCGCGCCAGCCGATCGCCGCCGTCAGGTCGTTGTAGCGCAGTTCGTTGCGCCAGACGTTCCATGGCGATTCGTAGTGCACGACGCCGATTTTTGCGGACCAGTCGTCGTCGAGCTGCCAATGGCGATCGGCATACAGTGTGATCTGTGCGCCGGACGACTGGAACGGCGGTCGCTCCTGCGTCGCCGCGACGCCGAAGGTCCAGTCCGCGCCGCGGTAGTGCAGGTCGGCGAGCCAGGCGGGTTGCCCCGAACTCAGGCTGACGCCGCGGTAGACGTTGTCGGTGCCGTAGCCGATCGCGCCGCCCCAGTCCTGCGCGCGCGCGGCGGCGGAGGAGAGCGTCAGACCGGCCAGCAGGGCGCCGCGGCGGATTGCGTCGATGCGGGGGCCTGCCATGGCGCAGAATCTGCCTGAACTGTCGGTCGTCACGCGAACTTACACCGGGAAAAGTGGCAGGTTTGCGGCCAGGGTCACGCCCGGGTCCGCTTCTCGTACTCCGACAGCACAACCTTTTCACGCCGGACCGGTACTCAGGGAATAACAGGTGGCGATCCGGAGCCGATGAAATCTATCACCGACGACAGCGACGCGG
>CAMLSI010000180.1 GCA_946482585.1 uncultured Lysobacteraceae bacterium | reverse complement strand
GCACGATCAGCGCGGCCTGGCGCATGTAGGTCGACTTGCCGCCCATGTTCGGGCCGGTGATCACCAGCATGCGGCGACTGTCGTCGAGCACGAGATCGTTCGGTTCGAACGGGTCGTCGCGCACCTGCTCGACGACCGGATGACGGCCGCGGCGTATCGTGATGCCGACGTCCGCAGTGAGTTCGGGCGCGGCCCAGTTCAGCGCATCGGCGCGGTCGGCCAGGGCTGCGAGCACGTCGAGCTCGGCGATCGCGGCCGCGGCCTGCTTGAGGGCGTGCAACTGCGCGTTCAGCGCATCGAGCACGCCGTCGTACAGCGCGCGCTCGCGCATGAGCGAACGTTCGCGAGCGGACAGGACCTTGTCCTCGAACGACTTGAGTTCTTCGGTGATGTAGCGTTCGGCGCCCTTGATGGTCTGGCGCCGCGTGTAGTGCGTGGGTGCGCGCTCCGTGTGCGCGTTGGTGATCTCGATGTAATAGCCGTGCACGCGGTTGTAGCCGACTTTCAGGGTCGGGATGCCGCTGGCCTCGCGTTCCCGTTGCTCGAGGTCGAGCAGGAACTGGTCGGCGTTCGTCGACAGGGTGCGCAGCTCGTCGAGCTCCGCGTCGAAGCCGCTGCGCAGCACGCCACCGTCGCGCAGCAGCGCGGGCGGCTGATCGACGATCGCGCCGGCGAGATAGTGCGCGGTTTCCGCATGCTCGCCGATCTGGGCCAACAGCTGGGCCAGCAACGGACTGTCGCTCGCGGCCAGCGCGACGCGCAGGTTCGGCGTCAGCAGCAGGCCGTCGCGCAAGGTCGACAGATCGCGCGGCCGCGCCGAGCGCAGCGCGACGCGCGCGAGGATGCGTTCGAGGTCGCCGACGCCGCGCAGGATTTCGCGCAGGCCCTCGCCGCGCCGCTGCTCGATCAGCGCCGCGATCGCCTGGTAGCGATGACGCAGCGGCTCCTGCGCGCGCAGCGGGCGATGCAGCCAGCGCTTGAGCAGGCGCGCGCCCATCGGCGTGACGCTGCAGTCGAGCACGCCGAGCAGGGTGTGCTCGGTGCGTCCGCTCGCATGCGTGTCGAGTTCGAGATTGCGCCGCGTCGCCGCGTCGAGCGCGATGGTCTCGCTCGCGTTCTCGACCGCGAGCCCGGACAGGTGCGGCAGCGCACTCTTCTGCGTTTCCTCGACGTAGCCGAGCAGCGCGCCCGCGGCGGCGATCGCGAGCGACAAGCCTTCGCAACCGAAGCCCGACAGGTCGCGCGTACCGAAGAAGCGGCAGAGCTGGCGCGTCGCCGTATCGACGTCGAAATGCCACGGTGCGCGCTTGCGCACGCCGGGCAGCTCGGTCACGAAGCGCGGCCAGGCCACGTCCTCGCCGACCAGCGTTTCCACGGGCTGCAGCCGCGCGAGTTCGGAGGCGAGCGCTTCCGGCGTCGCCGCTTCGCTGAGCAGGAAGCGGCCGCTGGTCAGGTCGACCCAGGCCAGCCCGTAGCCGCTCTTGCCTGCGGCGATGCTCAGCAGAAAATTGTCGCGGCGTTCTTCGAGCAGCGCCTCGTCGGTGACCGTGCCCGGCGTGATCACGCGCACGACCTTGCGCTCGACCAGGCCCTTCGACAGCGCGGGGTCGCCGATCTGCTCGCAGATCGCTGCCGACTCGCCGAGTTTCACGAGGCGTGCGAGATAACCTTCGGCCGCGTGATACGGCACGCCCGCCATCGGTATCGGCTGGCCGCCCGAATGGCCGCGCTGCGTCAGCGTGATGTCGAGCAGGCGCGCCGCCTTGCGCGCGTCGTCGTAGAACAGTTCGTAGAAATCGCCCATGCGAAAGAACACGAGCGTGTCGGGAAAGTCGGCTTTCGCGGCGAAATATTGCCGCATCAGCGGCGTGTGTTCGGCGGCCTTGTCGCCGGCCTCTTTCTGCGGACTCGTCGATTTCACGCTCGTGGTCTTCTCTGCGCCGGCCAGGTCGGCGGCGGCGAGCCTCGGCGATGGCGCGCGCGGCGTGCGCTCGTCGACATCGCGGACTGTCGCTGCCGGTCGGCTAGTGTACGTGCGAACACGAGGGTTGGGCGCGGATCCGGCGATTCCGGACGGCAAAAGGAAGCGCGGTATTCAGACGGATTGTCGAATGCGGACGAACAACAGACCGTCGTGTCGCAGCCGGCCTGTGGTGCGCGCGAGCGGGATGCGGTAGTTGCGCGCGTTCGAACCCGGCGACCGACACGTGGCGATCGAGCGCCGCGGCCGGCAGATCGAGCCGGTCACGTCCCGTGCAATGTGGCTTCGGGCGCCGCACGGATGCGGCGCCCGGTCAGATCGTACGGATGTTGCCGGCCGCGATCGGCTGGCTGCTCGGTGCGGCGTGCGGGATGCCGGCCCGGTCTTCGAGCGTGATCGCGAGCGTAGCGCCGACGGCCAGGCTCGCGCGGAGCTCCGGCGGCACGGCGATCGTGTGCGCGTTTTCGTGCGACACGACACCGAGCGATTGCGGCTTGCCGCCGGCCGGAATGATCCAGAGCTCGTTGACGCGTCCCGACGCGTCGGGCGCCCCGGGCACCGGGATCATGAGCACTTCGCCGCGGGCCGCGTCGATGCGTGCGATCCATCCGGCCGAACCGTCGCCGCGCGCGAGTACCGTGACCGGCCGCATGGCGAGTTCTTCGGACGTCGGCGGCAGCTGCGTGCGCGTGAGTCCGAACACCGCAGCCGTGATGCCGGCGACCAGCGCAATGCCTGCGGCACGGCGCCAGAATGCGGCGTTGTCCCAAAGACCGCGTGCCGGTTTCCTTTCGTCGCGCCAGCCGAGGCGTTCGCGGATCTGTTCCCAGACGCGCAGCGACGGCGCGGTTTCCGGTGCGCGCAGCAGCCACGGCGAGAAGCGTCGTTCCCAGTCCGCGACGAGGCGCGCGAAACCCGCATCGCTGCCGAGCCGCATCGCGGCACGGCGGCGCGATACCTCATCGAGTACGCCGAGCACATATTCGGCGGCCTGCAGGTCGTCGTCGGGCGGCGATGCGGCGCTGTCGTTCGTGAAGTCGGTCGACATCGTCAGGCCTCCAGGCAGGCGCGCAACTGCAGCAGGCCGCGGCGTATCCAGCTCTTGACCGAACCCAGCGGCGAGCCGGAACGCGCCGCGAGTTCTTCGTAGGTCGCGCCGTCGAAGAACGCCGTGCGGATCAGGGTGCGCCGCTTGGGCTCGAGCCGGGCGACGCAGTCGTCGAGCCGCGCCCGCTCGCTGTCGGCCTCGACCCGGTGCGCGGGTGCCGGCGCGGGGTCGGGCTGCGATTCCGCGAGCTCGATCGGCGCCTGCTCGCGCAGGCCTGCGCCTGCGCGCAGGCGATCGATCGCCCTGTGACGCGCGATCGATGCGAGCCAGACCGCCGCCGAGGCCCGCGCCGGGTCGAACTGCGGCGCCTTGCGCCAGGCGGCGACGTAGACGTCCTGCAGCACATCCTCGGCCTCGCTGCGATCCGGCACGAGCCGCAGGCAGACGCCGAGCAGTCGTGCCGACGTCGCCCGGTAGAGACGTTCGAACGCATCACGGTCGCCGTGCGCGACGCGAACCAGCAACGCGTTCTCGGGTTCCGTGACGTCCTGCTGTCGAAGTTCCATCGTTCCGTTTCCAGTAGTCGCATCGTCGGATCGACGACGCACATAGGCTCGAGACGCGGCAGTCGCGATCGTAGCGCGTGCGCTCGCCGTCCGTCTCCCTGCCGCGCGACGGTACATCGTGACGGAATCTCGCGTCCGGACACGCCCGTTCCGACCGCGCCTGCCGCGGATTCCTTGTCGCCGACCGTCTGCCGCCGCGGAAACGCGCGCCCCCATGGGCATCGCGCTGAACTCCTGCGGCGGACGTAACCCTCTACGCGGCAAGGCGCGCGACGGATGCAGAGGGCGCGAACGGGTGACGCACCCACCGACGGCGCTTGGCGCGGACGCGCAATTGGGCTAGAAGTGCCCGCGCGGAACGGCATCGCCGTTGCGCGCCTGAATGTCCTGCGGGAATGCTCATGTCCGAAACCGTGGTACCCGACGATGCCGAGCTGTTGCGGCTCGGCCGGATCGTCGCCGATACCCTGCAGCAGCGCGGCCAGATGCTCGTCACCGCCGAGTCCTGCACCGGCGGCTGGATCGCGAAGACCCTGACCGATATCGCCGGCAGCTCGGGCTGGTTCGAAGCCGGCCTTGTCGCCTACAGCTATGAAGCCAAGCAGGCGCTGCTCGGCGTGCGGCCGGAAACGCTGGCCCAGCACGGCGCGGTGAGCCAGGAGACCGTCGTCGAAATGGTCTCGGGTGCGCTCGCGCGGTACGGCGCCTCGGTCGCGGTCGCCGTGACCGGCATCGCCGGTCCCGGCGGCGCCACGCCGGGCAAGCCGGTCGGCACGATCTGGATAGGCTGGAAGCGCCGCGGCGGCTACGCGCACGCGCAGATCTTCCATTTCGACGGCGACCGCGAAGCGGTGCGGCGCCGCACCGTCGCCGCCGCGCTCGACGGCGTTCAGAAAATTCTGACCTCCTGACGCGCGCCGGGCCGCATGCGGGTTGCGGCGGGCCCGGTATGAAATAATCGCCGTGTTCCCCGCCGCCATCGCAGTGTCGCGCCCCGTGAGAATGCCGGGCCGCAGACTGTGCCGCGCCAATCAATCTGACGAGGATTCTGCAATGGATGACAACAAGCGCAAGGCGCTCACTTCGGCCTTGAGTCAAATCGAGAAACAGTTCGGCAAGGGCACGGTCATGCGCATGGGCGACAAGGTCGCCGAGCCCATCGACGCGGTGTCCACCGGCTCGTTCGCGCTCGACATGGCACTCGGCATCGGCGGGCTGCCGCGCGGTCGTGTCGTCGAGATCTACGGACCGGAGTCGTCCGGCAAGACCACCCTGACCCTGCAGGCCATCGCGAGCTGCCAGCGCGCCGGCGGCACCGCGGCCTTCGTCGACGCCGAGCACGCGCTCGATCCGACCTATGCCGAGAAGCTCGGCGTCAATGTCGACGATCTGCTCGTTTCGCAGCCGGACACCGGCGAGCAGGCGCTCGAAATCACCGACATGCTCGTGCGCTCGGGCGCGGTCGACATGGTCGTCATCGACTCGGTCGCGGCATTGACGCCGAAAGCCGAAATCGAAGGCGAAATGGGCGAGATGCAGGTCGGCCTGCAGGCGCGCCTCATGAGCCAGGCGCTGCGCAAGCTGACCGGCAACATCAAGAAATCCGGCTGCCTCGTGATCTTCATCAATCAGTTGCGCATGAAGATCGGCATGATGATGCCGGGTCAGAACCCCGAAACGACGACCGGCGGCAACGCGCTGAAGTTCTATGCGTCGGTGCGCCTCGACATCCGCCGCATCGGCTCGGTCAAGAAGGGCGACGAGATCATCGGCAACGAGACCAAGATCAAGGTCGTCAAGAACAAGCTCGCGCCGCCGTTCAAGCAGGTCTTCACCGAAATTCTCTACGGCGAAGGCATCAGCCGCGAAAGCGAGCTGATCGATCTCGGCGTCGATCACAAGCTCGTCGAAAAATCGGGCTCGTGGTACAGCTACAACGGCGAGCGCATCGGTCAGGGCAAGGACAACGCGCGCACTTTCCTCAAGGAACACAAAGCCATCGCCGAGCAGATCGAGGCGCAGCTGCGCGTGAAGATGCTGCCGGAGCGCCGCAACGTAGCGACCCCTGAGTTCGAGCCGGAGGAAGTCTGATCGTCGGTCGCGGGGCGAGCGGATCGGAATTCACCGCGACGGCGCGATCGCGTCGTCGTAGTGCGGCGACTCCCTGTCGTGCCGCGACGTGCGGGCCGGCTCCGCGCGGCCGGGCGGCTCTGCGTTCGGCCTGCGCCACATGACCTTCAAGCGGCGCACCGACAGACAGGGCAAGCGCGGCGGCGACGGCGAAGCCGCCGGCGGCCGCAGCGGCACGAGCAAGCCGCCGGCGAGCGCCTACGGCAAGGCGCTCGGCCTGCTGTCGCGGCGCGAGCACTCCAAACGCGAGCTGCAGCGCAAGCTCGACCGCACGGGTTTCGATGCCGAGGAGGCGTCCGCAGCTCTGGAACAACTGCAGCAGCAGTCGTTCCAGAGCGACGAGCGGTTCGCGCAGCTGCTCGTCCGCAGTCGCGCAAGCCAGGGGCACGGACCGCGGCGCATCCTTGCGGAACTGCGCACCCACGGCATCGCGGATGCCGAGGCGCGGTCGGCGCTGGAGGAAGAAGGCGAGGACTGGCTCGCGCTCGCGCGGCGCATCTACCGGCGTCGATACGGTACGACGGCGCCGCCGGACCGCCAGGAATCCCAGAAGCGGGCGGCGTTCCTCTTGCGCCGCGGCTTTGATGCCGCCACAGTACGGGCCATCACCCACGCCGACGACGTGGACGACTCCGCCGAGGAGTTCGATTAGGGATGGTCTGAACGGACGTGCCGGCCGTCGCGGCGGGTGCGGTTTTTCCGTATCCACGATTTCGATCCCGATCTGCACGGGATGGCAGCTGATCCGAGCTTCCCAGGCATTCTTGGCCGGTTGTTCACGGGCGTGTCCGTATTCCGCCTTCAGTGACGACGACCATGCGCAGCAGTGCAGAAATCCGCCAGAGCTTCCTCGACTTCTTCAAGAGCAAAGGTCACGTGATCGTACCTTCGAGCTCGCTGGTGCCGGGTAACGACCCGACGCTGCTGTTCACCAACGCGGGCATGGTGCAGTTCAAGGATGTGTTCCTTGGCTCGGAGAAGCGCAGCTACACCCGCGCCGTGTCGTCGCAGCGCTGCGTACGCGCCGGCGGCAAGCACAACGACCTCGATCAGGTCGGCTACACCGCGCGGCATCACACGTTCTTCGAGATGCTCGGCAACTTCAGCTTCGGCGACTATTTCAAGCACGACGCGATCACCTACGCCTGGGAATTGCTGACCGAGGTCTGGAAGCTGCCGAAAGAGCGTCTGCTCGTCACGATCTACCACACCGACGACGAAGCGTTCGACATCTGGAACAAGGTCGTCGGGCTGCCGGCGGATCGCATCATCCGCATCGGCGACAACAAGGGCGCACCTTACGCGTCCGACAATTTCTGGCAGATGGCCGATACCGGCCCCTGCGGGCCGTGCACCGAGATCTTCTACGACCACGGCGATCACATTCCGGGCGGTCCGCCGGGATCGCCGGATGAAGACGGCGATCGCTTCATCGAAATCTGGAACAACGTGTTCATGCAGTTCGACCGCGCCGCGGACGGCACGCTGACGCCGCTGCCGGCGCCCTGTGTCGATACCGGCATGGGGCTCGAACGCGTCTCGGCCGTGCTGCAGCACGTGCACTCGAACTACGAGATCGATCTATTCCAGCACCTGATCAAGGCCACCGCCGCGCTGACCGCGACGACGGATCTGGAAAACAAGTCGCTGCGCGTGATCGCGGATCACATCCGAGCCTGCAGCTTCCTCATCGTCGACGGCGTCCTGCCTTCGAACGAGGGCCGAGGCTACGTGCTCCGCCGCATCATCCGGCGCGCGCTGCGTCACGGCTACATGCTCGGTGTGCGCGGCGCGTTCTTCCACAAGATGGTGGCGGCGCTGGTCGAGCAGATGGGTGCGGCGTATCCCGAGCTCGTCGAGAAGCGCGACCTCGTGGAGCGTGCTCTCGCGACCGAAGAAGAGCGGTTCGCCGAGACGCTCGAAAACGGCATGAAGCTGATCGAGTCGGTGCTGAAGGACGACACGCAGTACGTCGGTACCGAAAGCAAGCCGAAGACGGTACCAGGACAAATCGCGTTCACGCTCTACGACACCTACGGCTTCCCGGTCGACCTCACGGCGGACGTGGCCCGCGAACGGGGATGGTCGGTCGACATGCCGGGCTTCAACGCGGCAATGGAGCAGCAGCGTGAGCGCGCCCGCGGAGCGAGTCAGTTCGAAACCAAGGCGATGCTGTCGGCCGAGGCGATCCAGCAGCTGCCGGCGACGCAGTTCCTCGGCTACGACGAGACCGTGGCCGACGGCCTGCTGCTCGCCGGCATCGTGCGCGGTTCGCGCCTCGTCGACGAACTGGGCGACGGCGAGGAGGCGACGCTGGTGCTCGACCGCACGCCGTTCTACGCCGAGTCGGGCGGTCAGGTCGGCGACATCGGCACCCTGAGCGCGGACGGCGGCCGCTTCGTGGTGCGCGATACGATCAAGCTGGCCGGTACGTTCCATGGCCATGTCGGTCGCTGGCAAGGTGCGCAGCCCCTGCGTATCGGCGCGTCGCTGCGTGGCGAGATCGACGCATCGCGCCGCGCGGCCATCGTGCTCAACCACTCGGCTACCCATCTCATGCATGCGGCGCTGCGTCAGGTGCTCGGCACGCACGTCACCCAGAAGGGATCGCTGGTCGCGCCGGATCGCCTGCGCTTCGATTTTTCGCACTTCCAGCCCGTCACATCCGACGAACTGCGCGTGATCGAGGATCTCGTCAATACGGAAGTGCGCCGCAACGCCCCGGCCGACGTGCGCAACATGGGCTACAAGGAAGCGATCGAGTTCGGCGCGATGGCGCTGTTCGGCGAGAAGTACGGCGAGCACGTGCGAGTGCTGAAGTTCGGCGATTTCTCGACCGAACTCTGCGGCGGCACCCATGTCGGCCGCACCGGCGATATCGGGTTGTTCAAGATTCTCAGCGAGGGCGGCGTCGCGGCCGGCGTGCGCCGCATCGAAGCAGTGACGGGGGCGGGCGCGCTCGCGTTCGTGCGCGAAGAAGAACGTCGCCTGGACGAGGTCGCGCAGTTGCTCGGCGCATCGTCGGCGGACGTCGCCGACAAGGTGCGACAGCTGTTCGAGCGGCAGAAACGAGTCGAGCGCGAACTGGAGTCGTTCAAGGCCAAGGCCGCCGGCGCCGCGACCGCGCAGCTCGCCGACGCGGCGTTCGATGTCGCCGGCAGCAAGCTCGTTGCCGCGCGCATCGAGGGCCTCGACGCCAAGGCGCTGCGCGAAGCCGTCGATCAGCTCAAGTCGCGCCTGCCGGACTGTATTGTCCTGCTGGCTTCTGCTGCGGACGGAAAGGTTTCGCTGGCCGCAGGCGTGCAAGGTGCTGCGCTCGGCAAGGTCAAGGCGGGCGATCTCGTCGGCTTCGTCGCCAAGCAGATCGGCGGCAAGGGCGGCGGCCGCCCCGACATGGCGCAGGGGGGCGGCGACGATTCGCCCGAATTGCCGCGTGTTCTCGCGGACGTGCGCGGATGGGTCGAGCAGCAGCTCGCCTCGACGCGTCCGTGATCTCTGCGGTGATAGCGTCGGCTGCGCAAATGCGCTACTGACAGGCACGGCCGACGCAGCAACCTGACGAAAGTAATGCGTGACTTCAATTGCGTGGCCCGAGGGTGTCCGCTAGTATCGATGCGGCGTGGTCGCCCCCAGTTCGCAAATAAAAAGTCAGTGGCGACTGACACGACTCGAAGCGTCTTTCGCGATTCGTGAGCAGCGGGGAGGACCGCAGAATCAGCTGCCAGCTGACGATCCGGTCCCGTGTGCATTCGCAGACCAGTGTGCGGTTGCCAGGACGTAGGGCCGGGACGTAGGGCGAAAGGAGAAGAACGATGCTGATTCTGACTCGCCGGGTCGGAGAGACCCTGATGATCGGAGACGAAGTCACCGTCACCGTGCTCGGTGTGAAAGGCAACCAGGTCCGTATCGGCATCAACGCGCCGAAGGATGTGGCCGTACACCGCGAAGAGATCTATCAGCGCATCAAGCGTGAGCAGGAACCCGGCGGCGGCACGGCGAGCGGCGAATCCTGAGTTCCGGGCTTTACCCGGCGCCGACGAGCCGTTATTCTTCCGCGCCTCGTTTCGCCGTCAGACGCGATACGTATCAAATCCGGAGAGATGCCCGAGAGGCCGAAGGGGCTCCCCTGCTAAGGGAGTATAGGGTC
>CAMLSI010000179.1 GCA_946482585.1 uncultured Lysobacteraceae bacterium | reverse complement strand
CCGACACCTTGTCCGAGAGCTTGTCGGCCAGCGTCTTCTGGATCAGCAGCGGATGCCTGGAAATCAGCTCGCCGTCGCGCTGCATCTGTTCGCTCTGCACCTTGCCGATGCGTTCGAGGCGGAACACCTCGGCTTCGGCCAGGCGCTGGCGCGAATCGGCTTCGCCGGCGGCTTCGATGCGGCGCGATTCGGCCGTGGCTTCGGCGAGCTTGATGCGCGAGGTCTTCTCGGCCTCGGCTTCGAGCTGGCGCTGCTCGATCTGTTTCTGCTTGAACGGCAGCACATGGCGCATGGCTTCTTCCTGCGCCTTGGCCGCGATGATCTGCTCCGATGCGGCTGCCTGCGCGGCTTTCTCGCGCGTGATCTTTTCCGCGTCCGCGGTCAGCTCGGCTTCCTTGACCTGCTTTTCCTTGAGTTCGAGCGTGTACTTCATCTTTTCGCTTTCGAGTTCGACCGCGAGCAGGCGATCCATGCCGGCGCGATAGTCCGCCGGCAGGTCGACATTGCCCATGAGGACGGCATGCAACACGATGCCGTCCGCGGCGAGCTTGGGCTTGAGCTCGGCTTCGAGCACGTCCTGCAACTCCTGGCGCTTGCTCGAGAAGATTTCGCGCACGGTGTAGCGCGCGAAGATCTTGTAGATCGTGCCCTGCACGGCAGGCTCGACGCGTTCACCGTCGATGTGATCGGGAGGGGTGCGCGAGAACAAATCGACGCGCTGCGGATCGAGCGAATAGCGGATCGCGAGCTCGACGCCGAACGAAAGCCCTTCGATCGACTGGAACGGCGCTTCGCCGTCGGCCTTGGCGCTGCGCTCGGGACGATACAGCCGGTTCTGCAGCGAATAGCGGCGCAGTTCGTGGATGCCCGGCAATACCACGACCAGGCCTTCGCCGGCTGCCGTCGTCGTCCCGGTCCAGCGATTCAGGCGCAGCCCGAGCTCGCCGGTGCCGACACTTTCGGTCGGCGGATGCGCATAGAGGGCGTAACCGCCGGCGAGCAGGGTCGCCAGCAATACGGTGCGGACATTGACAACGGCACGGACAGCCTGCGACAGCCGCGGCGACTGCTGGGACACGAAACGACTCCTGAGTGGGCGTGAATGGTGGGAGGCGGCCGATTCCTCGGCCTGTTCACCATTGCAGCGCACCACGCGGGCGCCGGGCCGCGCGATCTCGGGCAGCTTCGCGACGATTCGTGGCCGATTGCGGGCAGCGCGATCGGCGGCGCGACGCACGGCCGGAATCGTCGGGTATCAGGCGCCCGGTGCGCCGCCGGCCGCCGCGAGTTCGCGGCAGAGCCGCGCGGTCGCCTCGTCGACGGGAAAGCAGCATTCGATGTGCAGTTCTTCGATCGTGACGTCGCGCGGCGTGCCGAATGTCGTGATCGTCGAGAAGAAATGCAGCGAGTCGCTGCCGCGCCGCATCACCGTCGTCATCAATGGCGTCGCGCCCGCATCGATGTCGCGCCGGCGCCAGCGCGACGGCACGCCCGGATAGGCGAGCACCTCGGCCAGCAGCGTGCGCGTGATCTCGTCGCCCGGCGCCGCAGCCACGGCGCTGTGCAGGTGATGGATCAGGCTGCCGGCAATCTCCTCCCAGTTGGCGACCGTGCCGCGCAGATCGTCCGGGTCGAAGAACTGACGCAGCATGTTGTCGTGGCGACTGTCGCGGCCGCCGAGCACGAAGCGGTTCACGCGTTTTCCGGCGGCATTCGCATCGAGGATGTCCCAGCGCCGGTTCAGCAGGAAGGCCGGATAGGGCTCCTGCTGCGTCAGGATCGCATCGATCGCACGGCGCACCTGCGCGAGCGCCGGCGTCTCGAGCGCGGATTCCGGATACTTCGGTGCGTAGCCCCCGGCGACGAGCAGCGCATTGCGCTCGCGCAGCGGAACGTCGAGCGCGTCGGCGAGCCGTACGATGAGTTCGCGGCTGGGCTGCGCCTTGCCGGTCTCGACGCAACTCAGGTGGCGTGTCGAGATGCTGGCGTCGAGCGCGAGGTCGAGCTGGCTCAGCCGGCGCGCGATGCGCCATTCGCGCAACAGGCGGCCGAGCGGAGCGACACCGTCGGCTTTGTCCGCAACTCCTGCTTCCACGAGGACTCCCTGCTGTCGACCGGTGGACGATGGTAGGTGCGCGGGGGCTGGGAGGCCATGACTTGACAGGTCATGCGCGGGGCGACGACACCCCGTGACGCCGGTCGGCGATGGCTGCGAGAATCGCGCGGCCTCTGCTCATCGGATCCGATCGTGCCGAAGACGCCTGCCGTGCGCGCGACATCGACCCTGGACTATCTGCTGCCGGCGATCGGCATGGCGAACGTGATCGCGGTCGCGACTGCAGCGCTGTTCGTCGTGCCGCAGTTCATGGCGATGTACGAGGGCTTCGGCGGCAACGTGCCGAACATCACGCGCCTGATGCTGGCGACCTTTCGCGGTTGGGCGATGTTCGCGCTCGCGGTTCCGCTGGTCTGGCTGGCATGGCCGAATCCGCGCACGCGCGGTGTCGTCGGTCTGATCCTGGGCAGCATGCTCGGCGCGCTGCTGATCGCGTTCGGACTCTGGGCGTGTTACGCGCCGATCTTCGAGCTCGCCGCCGCGGCAGCCTGACATCGGCGGTTCGCGCCGTCGTCACGGAAAGTGGCGCAAACCGACAAGTTTTTACACCGCAGCGAATGCTAGGTTGTTGCTCCGTCCGGCCCATGGCCATCCCTGAGGAGCAGGCATGCGCAGTCTACGCAGTATCTTTTGCGGTCTCGTCGCTCTCGCCGGGTTTCCCGGCATCGTTTCCGCCGCGACACTCGACGTATCCGATCCGGCCGCCTATACGGAAGCGCACCGTGCCCTGGCGCTCGCGCTGCGCGACGACGTGCAGGCGCGCGGCAGTGCGGCGCTGGTGCAGTCCGAACTCGTGCGCCATGGTCGCGAGATGGCGCTGCGCGAGCTCTGCGCGCGCTGCGACGGCGCGGCGCGATCGGTCGGCGCGGTCGACGACTACGAGCCCGGCGTCTGGCTGTACCAGGGCGAGAACACGGGGGGGCGCGGCGGCGAGCTGCTGATTGCGTATCCGCCGGCCGGCAACGACACGCACTGGACGACGGTCGAGGCGCTGACGCTGGACGGGCGCTGGATCACGCTCGATGCGAAGACGGCTCCGGCGGCACGCGTGCTCGTCGTGCGCGTCAACGGTGCGCTGTCGTTCGAGCGCCAGATCGACAAGGCCAACGCGAAACTGCGCGAAGCCGGCCTGCAGACCGCGGTTGCACCATCGGCCAAGGGCAGCGGGCACTGGACCACGCGCCTGGAATCGATCCGTCTCAACGACGACGAGGAGCCCTGGGTTTCCGGCGCGGCCGAGGTCTATGCGATCACGGCCGGCATCCTGCCGGGCAACCAGGCTCAGGTGACCATCGTCGACATGCCGTATCTCGACCACGACGGCACGACCTACTACCCGCGCCAGGTCCTGCTCGACTGGAACCAGTACAGCTACGGCGCGGCCAACGTGCTGCTCTACGAGCACGACGACAATACGAACTACCAGACTCTGGTCGGCCTGCTGATCCAGGCGATCGGCCAGGGCGGTTCGCTGGCCGGCTATCCGGCGGTGCAGGCGATCGCCGAGATCGCCGCGCGCATCGTCGCTGCGATGCCCGCGGGCTGGTTCTCCAACGACGACGACTACGTCGACTCGATCTACACGATTGAGAAGACGCGCGGCGAGACGCGCCACGGCGCCGCGGGCAACGCCTACGTCACCTACATTCCGTACGAACTGCCGGCGAACTGATCCTCTGGCGGGATTGCGGCAGCCGCAACCCGAGCCGTCGCCGTGTCGGGCCTCCCGACGCGGCGACGGCATTTCACGTGCGGTCTTCCGTGCCGAGCCCGCTTTCACCGTGCCGCCACCGCGGTGCTGCGCACAATCCGCAGCGAACGGCGCGCCGTCGCGTGAAGACGGTTTCTGCGCCGCAACCGAGGAGACCCCGATGAAAGTCAGCGAAGTCATGAGCGGCGACGTCTACGTCGTGCAGAAGCAGGACAGCATCCGCGCCGCGGCGCAGCTGATGCGCAGCAAGGACATCGGCAGCGTGCCGGTGAGCGTCGACGACAAGCTCGTCGGCATGGTCACCGACCGCGACATCGTCGTGCGTGCGCTCGCCGACGGACTCGACGCAGACACGCCGGTCAGCCGGATCATGTCCGAAGGCATCAAGTACTGCTTCGACGACGAAGACCTGCGCGATGTCGCGCGCAACATGTCGGAACTCTGCGTACGCCGATTGCCCGTCGTCGATCGCGACAAGCGGCTCGTGGGCTTCGTGTCGCTGTCGAATATCGCCGACGCGGGCGACACGGAAGCGACCGAGACCTTGCTCGAAGGTACCGCGACGCCGCATTGACGCGGCCCGCGTCGCCGCGCGCGTTCATGGCGACCGTGGCGATTCCCATTGGTCGGGCTTGCCGTGCGCGCGCGCTACGGCTCTACTCGCGTCCTGCCGGAACGATCCCGGATCTCTGGAGACGCGCGCATGACCACGAAAGCCTACGGCGCCCATGCCGGCGACCAACCGCTGGAGCCGATGACCATCGAGCGGCGCGCGCCGGACGCGAATGACGTGCAGATCGACATCGCGTTCTGCGGCGTCTGCCATTCCGACCTGCACACCGTGCGTTCGGAGTGGGCCGGCACACGTTATCCCTGCGTGCCGGGCCACGAGATCGTCGGTCAGGTGAGCGCGGTCGGCGCCGCGGTGACGGGGTTCGAGGTCGGCGACATCGTCGGTGTCGGCTGCATGGTCGACAGCTGCAAACGGTGCAGCGCCTGCGGCGAGGGTCTCGAGCAGTATTGCGAGAACGGCTTCGTCGGTACGTACAACGGCCGCACCCGGGATGTGCCGGGCCATACGCTCGGCGGTTATTCGCAGCGCATCGTCGTCGGCGATCAGTTCGTGCTCAAGATCCGCCACCCGATCGGGCAGCTCGCCGCGGTCGCGCCGCTGCTCTGCGCGGGCATCACGACATATTCGCCGCTGCGTCACTGGAAGGTCGGACCCGGCAAGAAGGTCGGCATCGTCGGCATCGGCGGGCTGGGCCACATGGGCATCAAGCTCGCGCACGCGCTGGGCGCACGCGTCGTTGCGTTCACGACGTCGGAAAACAAGCGCGCCGATGCGCTCAAGCTCGGCGCCGATGAGGTCGTGATCTCGAAGAACGCGGCAGAAATGAAGGCGCACGGCGGCAGCTTCGACTTCATCCTCGACACCGTCGCCGCGAGCCATGATCTCGACGCGCTCACGCGCCTGCTCAAGCGCGACGGCGCACTGTGTCTCGTCGGCGTGCCCGAACACCCGCATCCGAGCCCGAACATCGCGCCGCTGATCTTCGGCCGCCGCGCGATCGCGGGTTCGCTGATCGGCGGCATCGCCGAGACGCAGGAGATGCTCGACTTCTGCGCCGAGCACGGCATCGTGTCGGACATCGAGATGATCGCCGCCGCCGATATCAACGACGCCTACGAGCGGATGCTGCGCAGCGACGTGAAATATCGGTTCGTGATCGATTGCTCGACGATGGCAGGGACAGCCCGATAGCGCAAAAATCGTCGCGCGATGGCAGATGCCATTTATCGGTGAGCGTCGCCTCGGAGGCCGCTGGTTTTCCCGCAGCTCTGCACTATGATGGTGCATTCGCCCCAACCGACAGCAAACCGTGGATTCCGCGACGCTCTGGTCTCAGCTCAGCACGGCGGCGGCCTGCCTGGATGCGCGGCAGCAACTGCAGATGCCGAATCCGGCGTTGTGCGAACTGCTCGGCCTCGGCGCGCGACGGCTCGAGGGCATGACGCTGGCGACGCTTGCGCCCGAGCGTCCTGAACTCGCCGAGGCGTTCCGGCGCGTGCTGGCCGAGCAGCGCGTCGTGCAGCTGCGCGATTTCGCGCTGAACGCGGCGGCGGGGGAGACGGTCGCCGTCGACCTGACCTTGAGCCCGCTCGCGGCCGGCGGCGCGTTGCTCGAAGTGCATGCGCTGGCGCCGAGCGGCGGCGGATCGACGGCGCATCTGTCGGAATCGCTGCGCGGCTTCGCGCATGAAGTGAAGAATCCACTCGCCGGGTTGCGCGGCGCCGCGCAGCTGATCGCCCGGCGCGTCGCCGACGACGGCGTCAAGGAACTGGCCGGTCTCGTCATTGCCGAGGCGGACAGGCTCGCGCAGCTCGCGAACCGGCTGCTGCAGGGATCGGCGAGTCCGGCGTTCGCGTCGGTCAACATCCACGAAGTGCTCGAACGTATCGCCGTCTTGCTGGCCTCGCAGGGCCAGGCGTCTGTCGTGCGCGATTTCGATCCGAGCCTGCCGAATCTTCCCGGCGATGCGGACCGGCTGCTCCAGCTGTTCCTGAATCTCGGACGCAATGCGCTCGAAGCCGGCGCGGACCGCGTCACCTTGCGCAGCCGCGCCGAGCATTCGGCGCGGATCAACGATCGCGTCGTGAAGCTCGCGCTACGCGTGGACGTGATCGACAACGGCGAAGGTGTGGCGCCGGAACTCGCCGACAGTCTGTTCCTGCCGATGGTCAGCAGCCGCGCCGATGGCAGCGGCCTCGGCCTTGCCCTGTGCCGCGAGATCGCCGCGGAACACGGCGGCGCGCTGAACTATCGCAGCCGCAGCGGTGAAACCGTCTTCACCTTGCTGCTGCCCTACGGAGAATCGCATGGCTGATGCCGCGACGGTCTGGCTCGCCGACGACGATCGCGGCGTACGTTTCGTGCTCGCCGCGGCTCTGCGCGACGCGGGCCTGCAGGTTGCCGAATTCGAGGACGCCGAGAGCGTGCTCGCGCGCATGGAGGAACAAGTACCGGACTTGCTGTTTACCGATGTGCGCATGACGGGGCAGGGCGGCCTGAAGCTGCTCGAGCGCCTGCATGCGCATCATGCGCAACTGCCGGTCATCGTCATGAGCGCCTACACCGACGTCGCGACGACGGCGGCGGCCTACAAGCACGGCGCGTTCGACTACCTGCCGAAACCCTTCGATCTGGACCAGGCCGTCGCGGCCGCGCAGCGCGCGCTCGCGCAGCGACGCAGCGCGGCACCGCCGGCACCGCCGCCGCGCGCGCTGCCGCGCGACACCGAGCTGATCGGACGCTCGCCGGCGATGCGCGAGGTGTTCCGCGCAATCGGCCGCGTCGCGGCGAGCGGCCTCAATGTCCTGATCACGGGCGAAACCGGTACCGGCAAGGAGCTCGTCGCGCGTGCGCTGCATACCCACAGCGCGCGCGCGTTGCGTCCGTTCGTTGCGCTGAATACCGCCGCAATTCCGTCCGAATTGCTCGAATCGGAACTGTTCGGCCACGAGATGGGCGCATTCACCGGCGCGACGCGGCGGCATGCGGGACGTTTCGAGCAGGCCGATGGCGGCACCCTATTCCTCGACGAAATCGGCGACATGCCGCTGCTGCTGCAGACGCGCCTGCTGCGTGTGCTCGCCGAGGGCGAGTTCTATCGCGTCGGCGGCCGCGAACTGATCCGTGCTGATGTCCGCGTCATCGCCGCGACGCATCAGGATCTCGAGGGCAAGGTCGCGCGCGGCGAATTCCGGGCCGATCTGCTGCATCGTCTCGATGTCGTCCGCATTCATCTGCCGAGTCTGCGCGAACGCCCGGAAGACGTCGCGCTGCTGGCCGAGCACTTTCTCGCGCGCGCAGCCGAGGAGCTCAAGGTCGGCGCCAAGCGATGGTCGCCGAAAGCACTGTCGGCGATGGAACGGTTCGGCTGGCCGGGCAACGTACGCCAGCTCGAGAACCTGTGCCGACGCCTTGCCGTGATGGCGCCGGGCCGGGAGGTCCGCGCCGAAGACCTCCCGTTCGAGCGCGCCGTGCCGATAGCCGAAGAAGCGAGCTGGGCCCGGCAATTGCGCCGCTGGGCCGACACGGAGCTCGCGAGCGGGCGCGGCGACCTGCACGCGGCCGCGCTGGCCGAACTCGAGCGCGTGTTGTTCGAGGCGGCGCTCGCAGCCCATGGCGGCCATCGCCAACATGCAGCAGAAGCTTTAGGAGTTGGCCGTAACACGTTGACGCGCAAGCTGGGCAGTTCGCGGAAGCGACGTACCTGAAGCTCGTCCGGGGACGACGGATTCGCATTCAGGCTCGCGGCGAATTCAGGCTCCAGGCCGAGTCGTCGGCAAAAAACCCGTGCCGGAAGTTGTATCTGGCGTGAAACAGCGCAAGTATTGACGTCCGCGTATGGACAGAACGCCTCAGGGAGGTCCGGTTTCCGCCGGATTTGGCGTTTCGCGGTGCCTTGCAGTATCAGTCGTTGCGTTCATTCGACCATGGGGAAATAGAACATGCGCCGTTTCAGAACTGCTCTCGCTTTGCTTTTTCTGGCCTCCGCCCCTGTCGCCTACGGCCAGGGCACGATCACTGCCGGCGGTGCCAGCTACGTGCACACCGCAAGCCACTGGGATACTTCTCCTGAAACCAACTACACCGGCGTCGGTACCGGTGACCAGCTGTTCGAAGCCGGCTGGTGGTTCCGCATCCAGGGTGATACCCAGGAAACCGTGTTCACCGCGCCGACGACGACGAATTACACGGGCAATACCGCGACGATCAGCTGGACCGATCTCGGCGGCCGTGGCCTCGCTGTGACCAAGACGCACGTGATCAGCAGTGCGGCGGCCGGTACCGGCGAAGTCTCGACGACGCTGTCGATCACCAACAACGGTGCAGCGGCGATCACGCTGCATCTGTTCCAGATGCTCGATCTCGATGTCAACGGTTCCGCCGGCACCGACAACGCGGTCCTGGTGCAACCGAACAACTATATTCGTGTGAATGACGCGACCGCGGGCCAGTGCGAAGTGCGCGGGCCGGGTGCAGTGGCCTATCTCGTATTGCCGTTTGCCGCCGCCACCGACGTGGCCGCGCAGCTCAGCAATACCTCGGTGACCGATTTCGCCAACACCGGCCTGCCGTTCGGGCCGGGCGACATCACGAGTGGTCTCCAGTGGACGTTGCAGCTTGCGGCAGGCGCGACGGGCACGGTGCAGGTGTACGTGGCCTGCAACCAGACCGCCACGCCGGTGTCGCTGCAGAAGTTCAAGGTCGACTGACGCGCGCTTCGCGCTACGCTTCAGGAAAACGGGGCGGCCGCAAGGCCGCCCTTTTCGTTGCGGCGCCGGCGAATCGGCTGCCGTGAATTTCCGCTATCCGGGCAGATCCGCATGACCGATATCCGTATTCGAGCCGCTACGCGCGGCGATCTCGAATTCCTCGTCGAGGCCAACGCCGCGATGGCGCTCGAGACCGAGAACAAGCCGCTCGACCGCGAACGCCTCGCGCGCGGCGTCGCTGCCGTGTTCGCGGATGCGCGCCGCGGCTTCTATCGCATTGCCGAGCACGAAGGCCGCGCGGTCGGCTGTCTGCTCGTCACGTTCGAGTGGAGCGACTGGCGCGACGGCGACTGGTGGTGGATACAGAGCGTCTACGTGCTGCCCGACGCGCGGCGCCTCGGTGTGTTCCGCGCGATGTACGCGCAGGTCGAGTCCGATGCGCGCGCCGCGAGCGGCGTCATCGGCCTGCGTCTCTACGTCGAATGGGAAAACGAGCGTGCGCAGCGCACCTACGCCGCGCTCGGCATGACGCAGGAGCACTATCACATGTACGCGCGGCCGTTCGTCGCGTTGAACTGACAAACACTACGGGGCGGGCCGGCGCGCGCAAGCGCGCCGCCGGTCCGGTCTCGCGTCAGCGTCGGGCACCCATCACGAACTGCAGGAACTCGGCGCGCGTGCGCGCATCGTCGCGGAAGGCGCCCAGCATCTGGCTCGTGGTCATCGATACGCCGGTCTTGTGCACGCCGCGCGTCGTCATGCATTGGTGCGCCGCTTCGATGACGACGCCGA
>CAMLSI010000178.1 GCA_946482585.1 uncultured Lysobacteraceae bacterium | reverse complement strand
TTCAGCGGCAGCGAGAATTTCACGTACCGGGTGGCCGCCGGCGGCGTCACCGAAACTGGTGCGCTGACCGTGACGGTAGCGGCGATCAATGACGCGCCGACGCTGGCGGCGATTCCGGATCCCGCGCCGATTCCGCCGAACGCGGGGCTGCAGGCGATCGCGCTGTCGGGCATCGGCGCAGGCTCGGGCGAGAACCAGGTGCTCGCGGTGACCGCCGTGTCGAGCAATCCTGCGTTGACGCCTTCTCTCACGGTGAACTATGCGAGTCCCGGCGCGACCGGTTCGCTGACATTCACGACGGCGCACAACGCGATCGGCAGCGCGACGATCACGGTGACGGTCACCGATGACGGCGGCACGGCGAACGGCGGTGTCGACACGGTGTCGCGCAGCTTCCTGCTGCGGGTCGGTCTCGACGTGATCTTCCTCAACGGCTTCCAGTGAACCGATGCAGGCGGCGAGGGCATGCCCTCGCCGCCGCTTGAGGTTTCGCGCGCGGCGTTGCGTAACAGGCTGCCGAGTTCCCCGCACTCGGAGTCTGCATGTCATACCGCATCGCCTGTTTTTCGTTCGACGCACGCGCCGTCGCGTGCATGCTTCTGGTCGTCGCCGGCAGCGCATCCGCCGCCGAACGCATCAGTGTCGCGACCGGCGGCGGGCAGGCCAACGGCCAGAGCCGCTATCCGGCACTCTCGGCCGATGGCCGCTACGTCACGTTCCTCAGCGATGCGACGAACCTCGTCGCCGGCGACACCAACGGCGCAGCCGACGTGTTCGTGCGCGACCGCGTGCTCGGCACGACGACGCGCGTCAGCGTGAAAGCCGGCGGCGGGCAGAGCGATGCGGGCAGCTACGCCGCAACGATCTCCGGCGACGGCATGCGCATCGTGTTCTCGTCGCACAGTCAACTGCTGCCGAGTGCGGGATTTCTCAACTGCTATCTGCTCGATCGAGCGGCCGGAACGCTGCGGATCCTCGATCTCAAACCGAACGGTGCCGCTGGTACGTTCGGTTGCGACGAACCGTCGATCGACGTCGGCGGCACGCGCATCGCCTACGCCTCGCGCGACGAGCTGACGTCGAACGACACGAACGGCCGGCCGGACATCTTCGTTCGCGACCTGGTCGCCGGCACGCAGCGCCGCGTCAGCGGCGCTCCCGGCGACACCGACGCCAACAACGGCGCCAGCGATGCGCGCATTTCCGGCGACGGCAGCCGCGTGCTGTTCGCATCGCTGGCCAGCAATCTCGTTCCTGGCGATACGAACGGCGTCATCGATCTGTTCCTGGCGACCGTCGGCAACCCATCGGCGACGCAGCGCGTCAACGTCGCGCCCGCTGGCGTGCAGGCGAACGGCACTACCGCCTACGAGGGCGCGCTCAACGCCAACGGCTCGCTGCTGGCATTCTCCAGCGATGCGACCTCGCTGCCGGACTGGGGCGAATTCGCCGAGAGCACGTTGTACCTGCGCATTCCCGGCAGCGACGCAACCATCGCCCTGAGCATCCCCGAGGGCAGCCTGCCGCGGGAAGGGTCCAATGCCGAGCCCGACTTCGACTACAGCGGCCGCTGGCTCGTGTTCGCGTCGACCGACCGGCTCTACGCCGGCGCCGAGCTCGGCGGCGTCTACGTCATCGATCTCGTGCGCGGCCTGATCGACCAGGTCAGCGTCGGCGGAGACTCCGGCAACGTGCACCAGCCTCGCATCAGCGCCGACGGCACCGGCGTGGTCTGGTACTCGTTCTCCACGACGCAGGTCCCCAACGACACCAACGGCACCTGGGACGTGTTCTTCGCGGCCAATCCGCTCTGGGAAGAAGCGCCGATCTTCGCCGACGATTTCGAATCCTGACGGCAGGGGCGGCGAGCGAAGCCCGCGGTGTTGCGGTTCGCCCGCGGCTCGCCGCAACCTACGCGCCTCTCTTCGCCGCGGAGTGCGCCATGTCCCCGAGAAGCCATCTGCTGCGCGAGCGCGCCGGACACGGCCACGAGAAAGTCACGACGGTCGAGCTGTTCTTCGATCTCGTGTTCGTGTTCGCGGTCACGCAGCTGTCGCATTCGCTGCTCGAGGACTTCAGCCTGCTCGGCGCGTTCAAGACCCTGCTGCTGACGCTCGCGGTCTGGTGGGTCTGGATCTACACCTCGTGGGTCACGAACTGGCTGGATCCGGAAAAGATTCCGACGCGGCTGTCGCTGCTGGTCCTCATGCTGGCCGGTCTGATCCTGTCGGCGTCGATACCGGAAGCGTTCGGGCATCGCGCGGCGAGCTTCGCCGGCGCCTACGTGTTCATGCAGGTCGGGCGCACGGCGTATTTCCTCTGGGCCGTGGCCGGTCATCCAACATCTTCGACGCGTCCGATGCGCTGCTCGGCGCCGGTGGTCTGTTCTTCGGTTTCGAGGCGAACGACGGACTCGTCGGGCGCTGTTCGAACCATCTCGGCGTCGTGCTGCGCGACGACTACGGCTGGAACCATCTCGACGAGGTGAATCAGGTGCTCGCGTTGCGCGGCCTGTTCGCGTCCGATCCGGTCGGCGTCCTGCGCGCGCAGGCGAATCGGCTGAAGTCGGCCGGTCTGTGAAAAATCGCGTGCCCTTCGCGGCGGCGGCGCTGATCGCGCTGCTGCTCGCGTCGTTCGCGCTGCGTCGCGGCGACGTCGCGCCGCAGCCGAATGATGCCGCGACGTCGCCGCCTCTGCGCGCGGCGACGATCGTGCCGGAGTCCGTCGCGAGCACGGCGGCGCAGCGGGTACCGCAAGCCGTGCCAGTGGCGCGCGAGGATTCGTTGCGCGGCACAGTGGTCGACGGTGCGGTGCGCGTCGACGCGCAGGGCAGGGTCGTGCGCGATCGCGACCTGCGTCGCGCGTTCGACTATTTCCTGACGCGGCTCGGCGAACGCAGTCCCGAGCGCATCCGCGAAGACCTCGTCGACTGGCTGCAGCGGCAGCCGCAGCTCGACGCGGCCGCACGCGCCGAAGCGCTCGCCCTGTTCGATCGCTACGTCGAGCTGCAGCGCGCCGCGGCGTCGCTGCCGCAGAGCGGCGATCTGCGCAGCGACCTGCAGCGTCTGCACGAGTTGCGCGTGCGGGAGCTCGGTACCGAACTTGCACAGACCTGGTTCGGTGCCGACGAAGCCTACGCGGCACACACGCTCGCGCGGATCGAGACGGCGCGCGATGCGTCGCTCGACGACGCAACGCGGCAGCGGCGCCTCGCCGACCTCGAGGCGCAGCTCGATCCCGCGCAGCGCGCGATGCGGGATGACAGCATCGCGTTCCAGCAGGCGGTCGCCGACAGCGGCGAGTTCGAAATCGAGGCGGTCGCCGCGCAGCGACGCGCCGAGCAACGGCGACAGCGCTGGGGCGAGGATGCAGCGGTACGATTGGCCGAGCTCGACCAGCAGGAAGCGAGCTGGCAGTTGCGACTGCGCGCCTATGCGCAGGCGCGCGAACACCTGTTCGCCGACCGCGCGCTCGCGCCGGCGCAGCGCGAACAGCGTCTCGCCCGGCTGCTCGACGATTTCAGCGATGCGGAACGCCGGCGCGTGCTCGCGCTCGCCGAGGACGGACTGCTGCCGCGCTGATCGCCGTACGGGATGCATCCGACCCATCGCCCGAAAGGGTGATCGCGCGCGGTGTCTTGCGCATTTCGTGATGCACTGCCGTGGTTCGGTGCGGACGCGGCGGGAGGATAGACGGAGACCGAACGCCTTTCTTCCCGCCTGACGCCGAACGGACGCACGCCATGACCGCACTGCAGCCACCGCTTTCTCCCTTCGTCGTCGATGCCGACACGATCGACCGCCAACGCCGCCGCCTGTTGCAGCTCGCCCTGACCGCCGGTGCAGTCGGTCTGGGCGGCATGTCGTCGCTGGGCGCCGCCGACGGCGGCTTCGCCTCCACGCTCAGCGGCGCGGATTCGATCTTCGGCGACGGCTTCCAGAACGCGCCGCTCGAAGGGCTTGCGCTCGCCTTCGAATATGCGACGCCGGAACAGATCGGCATCTATCTGCCGACGTCGCGCACGTTCGCCTACACCACCGTGATCGACGTGCAGTACAAGCGCGTGCAGGACTCGGCCTGGAAACTCGCGCATCCGCTCGCGCGCATCCGGCCCGATTTCAGCGAGCCGGGTCCGGTCGGTCCGGTCGACGCGTTCGCCGGCTCGATCTTCGACCTCGTACCGGGCCAGACCTATCAGGTGCGCCTGACCGTCCACGAACCGGGACAGGCGATGCAAGTATTCACGACGCAGATCACGACGCGCAGCCTGCCGCTCGCCGCCGGCACGCCGAACAAGACCGCGACGCCGGCCAACGTCGCCAGCATGCTGGCCGGGCTCAATCCCGGCGACGTGCTGCAGCTCGCGGCCGGCACGTATACGAATCTCGCGCTGCAGATCACGCGTTCCGGCACGGCGAATCAGCCCATCATCATTCGCGGCGCGTCGAAGACGGGTGTCATCATCAGCGACACGAATCGCGCGCTGCAGATTCTCGGCGTGTCGCACGTCGTCATCGAGAATCTCACCCTGCGCGGTTCCGGCGTGAACTCCGGCACGAACGCGTCGTCGCGCGGCATCGAGTTCTGGAGCGGCGCGCCGGGCCAGACCAACGTCACCCTGCGCGATCTCGTCTTCACCGGCGTCGACATCGGCATCAAGGCCTACGACACCGTGCGCGGCGCTCTCGTCTACGGCTGCGAGATGAACGGCAACAACCCGTGGACGCAGGCCGAGATCGAATCGAACGCGACCTGGAACGACGACGGCATCTGTCTGCCGGGCGAGGGCAACTGCGCGTTCAACAACACGCTGCGCGGTTTCGGCGACGGCTTCGCGGTGATGCAGGGCTCGCTGTCGGCCGGCGTCTACTACTACCGCAATCGCATCGCGATGACCGGCGACGATGCGTTCGAGGCAGACTACGGCACGCGCAACCTCGCGTTCTACGACAACCACATCAGCAACTGCGCGACCCTGCTGTCGGTCGATCCGGTCTACGGCGGGCCGCTGTACTGCTTCCGCAACATCGCGATCAACACCTTCCGCGGCCCGTTCAAGCTCAACTCCACGAGCAGCGGCTTTTTCATCTACAACAATACGATCGTGCGCACCGAAGGCACGACCGGCTGGGGTTGGGTGCAGTTCGACAACGGCAGCCTGCGCAACTGGGGCTATCGCAACAATGTGCTGGTGTATCGCGGCGCATCCGGCGGCACGCTGGCAGTCGAATCGACCGGATGCGATCCGATCGACTTCACGCACAACGCGTGGTTTCCGGATCGCTCCGCGTGGTGGAGTCATTCCGGCGCGTCGTACGGCTCGATCAGCGCCGCGATCGCGGGCGCTGGGCAGACCGCGACGACGCCGGTGTTCGGTACGGCGACGCGGCGTCATCAGTCCGACGTGGTCACGACGGCCGATCCGTTCGCGCCGTCGGTGACGCTGGGCGCGAACCACCTGACCGAGATCACGGCGACGCAAGTGCCGACGCTCTCCGGCGGCAGCGCGCCGAGGAATGCCGGTACCGCGATTCCGAACATCACCGACGGCTACAGCGGCGCGGCACCCGACATGGGCGCGGTGATCGCCGGACGCACGTTGCCGACCTTCGGCGCCAGCACCGGCGGCGGCGCGTTCACGCCACCCTATGCCCTGCCGGCCGCGGGCCGCGTCGTCGCGATCAACGCGAACGGGTTCCAGGACATCAAACCGGCAGCGCTGAACGCGAACGACTGGAACCTCGTGGTCTGGCGCGCCTGGTGCACCGGCGTTGTCGCGCCGGGCTGGTCGGCGGGCGGCGCCTACATCGCCGGCGCGCTCGGCGGCGGTCACGGCGACGGCCGCAACTATTGCGCCGCGGTGTTCGATTTCACCGACGCGCGCTGGAAGCGCCTGGATCCGACCAACGCGAACGCGGCATCGAGCGGCGAGGGCCACCCGCTGTCGCAGAGTACCGGCGATCCTTACTTCGAAGTGCTCGGCAGCGGCGGTATGCCGGTTGCGCGGCACCTCTACCAGAACCAGGTTTGGCTGCCGTCCGGACTCGGCGGCGGACCGCGCGGCAGCCTGCTCGTCGTGACCGGCGGCGCGATCGGACTCGAATCGGTGACCGGCTGTGCGGTGCATCGCAGCGCGCTCGGCGACACCACGGTCACGCACTCGCGCTTCACCGATGCGCTGGCGTCGCGCACGGGGCACGGCGGCTGTTCACTGCTCGACCTCGAACGCTCGCGCGTCTGGGTCCTGCCGGGCAATCTCGAGCAATATCGCGATGTGGAATATTTCGACCTGACCGACCGGCAATTCAAGCGCACGGCGCAATTCGACTGGCCCTCGGGCGGCATCGCCGGCGGCCGTGCGTTCCTGCACGCAGGACTCATCGTCAAACAAGGGGAGTCGTCCCAGTTGTGGGCGTTCGATCCGGCCGATGTCGCGGCCGGCTGGCGCCAGCTCACCGTCAGCGGCACGCTGCCCTACGCGCGCAATCTGTTCGCACCGTGGCGCGGCAAGTACTACTGGCTGCCGAACGCGGGCGGCAACACCGTGACGCGCCTCACGCCGCCGCCGGGCAACGCATTCACGGGCACCTGGACCATCGACACGGTGCAGGTCGCCGGCCCGACGATGAGCCCCACGGTGACCGAGGCCGAGCACATCCGCTCGCTCGCCTACGTTCCGTCCATCGACTGCCTCGCCTGGTTCCCGGGCGGCGATCGTCCGGTGTTCATCTTCCGGCCAGAGTGATCCGGCTGCGGCAAGCAGAACGCTTTCGCGAGCGGTGCTGAAGTTCGAGCAGGAATTTCAACAAGACCTTCAGCGCCGCTTTCCGGGCTCTAACCATCCAGCACCTCGAGCCCCATCCGCGCGATCGTCCCTGCCATGCGCCCGGCCGCGAGCGCCTGGTCGTTCGACGCATTGCCCTGCAGCGCGCGCTTCATGACGCCCTGCGCGATCGCGGCGAGGCGGAAGAACTGGAAGGCCAGATGAAACGGCCAGTTCCTGCCCGGATCGAGCCCGGTCGCGGCGGAGAAACGCGCCAGCAGCGAAACCTCCTCGGGAATGCCGAGCGAGGCGCGGTCGAGCCCGGCCAGACCCGGCAGCACGGGATTGCGCGGCAGCCGCAGCGCCATGCAGAAATAGCCGAGATCGGCGAGCGGATGTCCCAGTGTGGACAGTTCCCAATCGACGACGGCGAGCAACTGCTGCGTGTCGGACCACATCAGGTTGTCGAGCCGGAAATCACCGTGCACGAGTCCGACGCGTCCGTCATCGGCCGGCGCGGCCGCAGGTAGCATGGCGATGAGGCTGTCCATCGCGGCGATCGTCTCTGTCTCGCTGGCGCGGTACTGCTCGCTCCAGCGTGCGATCTGGCGCGCGAAATAGTTGCCGGGCTTGCCGTAGTCGCCGAGGCCGACGGCATTCACGTCCAGGCGCGCGAGCGCGATCAGCGCATCGGTCGCACCACGATAAACCGTCTCGCGCGCGGACGGCGCGAAATCGGGCAGCGAAGGATCCCAATGCACGCGGCCCGGCACGAAGCTCATCAGATAGAACGCACTGCCGATGACGCTGTCGTCCTCGCACAGATGCAGCGGCGTCGCGACGGGCACGGTGCTGCCCTGCAGCGCGCCGAGCACGCGGTACTCGCGCTCGATCGCATGGGCCGACGCGAGCAGCTTGCCGGGCGGCTTGCGCCGCAGCACGTAGCAGCCCGATGCGGCGTCGATGCGGTAGGTCGGATTGGATTGGCCGCCCTTGAACTTCGTTGCTGTCAGCGGACCGCGGAAGTCCGGTACGTGTGCAGCGAGATACGCGGCGAGCGTATCGACGTCGAATCCGGGGTGGGGCGCTTGATGCATGGCGTTGCTCCAGGAAGCACCGCCAGACTGTGGCATAGGTTGCCCCTGGGATGGGAGATCGACCGGTGACGCACAAATGCATCGGAACCGCGCTGTCGGCTTGCAACGCTACCGCGACATCCTCTCTTCCGGACGGTGTGCTGCAACACCGGGCTGAGGGTGAGGGCCGCCATGTCGCTCGTCATCCGTATCGAGCGAGGCCGCGAAGCGGGAATGGTCAGGTCTCATCCGGAACATTGGCGCTCCACAATGCCTCGAAGACGTGCGCGCTGATGGCGATGCCCTTGAACTCGGGGGACTGATTGATCTCCGGAAGCGGCGGCACTGGGACGACACCCAGCTCCGTGCCCATCGAGTTGCGGGTCCTCGAGGCATGGCCGACCTTGCCGTCGGAGAAGAACTCGAGCTTTCGGATTTCGTAGCGGTCGGAATCAAGCTCCGATACCAATCGAATGGGGTCGGAAGCGCTACCGTGTATCCATGCGACGTCGATGTATTCCATGCGGCCTAGCACCCAAGCCAAGCGGCCGTGCTGGCCGCAGCGCATGATCGCAAAAAGTCATTCCGCACGGTCCGCTCGCGTCTCGTCAGGCGCCCGCTCGCGCTGCGCGGCCGGCAACGATTTCACTTGCCTCGCCGTTTGCTCCGCAGGCCTGGCAGGCGACACCGGCCGGACCTTGCCAGATACGCCTGGCGCCGCAACGTATGCAGACCTTGTCGTTCTGCGGATGAGCGCGACAGCCCAGGCAATCGAGCCTGACACGTGTGCGCTTTGCATTGAGGCTGAGTTTCGCCAGGCAAACCGGACAATGCTTACCGCCGCGACGCAACTTGGACGGTGATTGCGCACGATTCTGCGGGTGATGAGGCGGCTCGCGCTCGGTTTCCATGCTCGTTGCAGTCTGTCGAATGCGGCCTGATGTCTGGATTGAGCCGCGCCGCCGAGCGGCGCCGGCTTGAATGGCTGTGGTCAGCTTTCTGCTGCCTTGCGGTCGACCAACCTGATCTTGTCGCCATCCGCCGACCAGAGGGTTCCGCCTGACGGCGTCGAGCTGCAAAAGGTCAAGTGTCGGCTTGTAACTCGTTCGATCCGCAGTTGAAGAAGTGGACCTCCGAGAAACCGCCGCCCCTGAGGTTGCTCTTGGCGTTGACTGCGGCGATGAGCATTGCCCAAAGGTGTCGGCCCCAGAAAGTCGGGTCGTCGAACGCCACGATGAGAATCGTGCCCCGCCGGTAACCCTTCTTACACTTCTTTTCATGCAGAGCCACGATATCTGAAGCGAGCCTGTCGATCTCCTGCTCAACCGATACGAGTTCGTTTGTCGCGACAATTTCTCTCATCGCCTTATCTCTATGAATCGGTCCCGTTCCAGGCGCGCTCCCGGTTTTCCAGAGCAATTCACGTCGCAACGCTTCTTCATACGAGTGCACATACGTGACTTGAACCGACAGCGTAGATTCGAGCTGTTCGCCACGATGAATAAGACCGTCGTAAGGGCCGTCGTCTTCTGGCGCTTCTACTTCAATCCTCGAGCCCGGATGAACGAGGTGGAGCGCGAATCGGCTTAGCGGATAAAGCTCCTCCAACAGGCGTTTGGCGCGCCCCTTTCGAAGATAGTAGTCCTCCCTTGGGAGTGCCACGATAGCTTCGTCTACGGCTTGAGCAAATTCGAAGGCAGGTAGTCTCATCGATTCCGACGTCTAGTGGGCTGCTCCGCTGTCGCGCGGTCGGTGAGCGGCGTTAGCGCGGCACGACTTCGTCCGCGCCGGCAGTTGCGGCACGTCGTCACGTGTCCTGCATCGCCCTGCAGTTGCACTTGCCCTGCGATCGCTCGAGCGGCCAGAGAGACCACGTCTCATAGAGTGGACCAAACCATAGGCACAGCCGGTCGCTGCCGTGTTCCTCGAACGTGAACGCGAACGATGCAGAAGGCTTTCCGCCTTGCCGAATGACGACCCTGTGCCGCTGTCCGATGCGGAGATCAGTTACCGCCACGGACTCCCCATGCGAAACCGCCACCGCCGGCAGCTCGCCGAAGCCGGTCCG
>CAMLSI010000177.1 GCA_946482585.1 uncultured Lysobacteraceae bacterium | reverse complement strand
GCGCCAGCGCTCATTCGCTACGGCTCCTGCTCAGAGGGGCGGCATGTTCCCAGACGTGAGCCAGCCGCACCAGCCCCGATTCGGAGCTGCGCCCCTTGATCGTCAGCGTGCGCTCGACCGTGTCGAACAGCCGCAACCCTTCGCTGTCGAGGGGATGCACGCGGATCGTATAGCTGCCCGGCAACAGCGGCAGTTCGGCGAAATGCAGCACGATGCGGAAGTCACCGTCGGGCGTCGGCGCGGGCTGCACGCCGTCCATGTCGCTGCTGACACCGTAGACGGGCGTGCCATCGGCGCGCGCGATACCGACGTTGACGACCGGTACGCGACCGTCGCGCGACGCGACCGTCGCTTCGACGTCGAGCGCTGCGCCCTGCTCCAGCGCCGGCAAGGTTTCCGCATCTTCGCCGTTGACGCGCATGGCGCGCACATGGAATTCGAGGCCGCGCACCGCCTCGAGATCGCGCGCTCGCGCGGGCTCGCCCGCGGATTTTCGCTCGTGATAGGCGAGATACGCCTGCGTGACCTCGAACACGTCGCCGCAGGCCTGCATGCGGCCCTCCCGCAGCCACACGGCCTGCCGACAGAGCTTCTGGATGTGATACATGCTGTGCGAGACGAGGATCAGCGTACCGCCCTGCTCCAGGTAATCTTCCATCCAGCGGATGCATTTCTTCTGGAACGACTCGTCGCCTACGGCCAGCACTTCGTCGGTGATGAGCAGATCGGGGCTCGTCGCCGCGACGATCGCGAAACCGAGCCGCACGACCATGCCCGATGAATAGTGTTTCACCGGTTCGTCGATATAGCGGCCGATGTCGGCGAACGCGATGATGTCGGCCAGACGCGCATCGAGCTCTTCGGTCGAAAAGCCCTGCAGCGTCGCGGCCATCGCGATGTTGTCGCGACCGCTGTATTCGGGATGGAAGCCCGCGCCGAGTTCGAGCAGAGCGCCGACACGACCGTTCACGCGAACCGTGCCCCGTGTCGGGGTCAGCACGCCGGTCAAGAGTTTGAGCAGGGTCGATTTGCCCGCGCCGTTGTCGCCGATCAGGCCGAGCGACTGACCGCGCGCCACGCTGAGATCAATGTCCTGCAGTACCGGCGTCGTTTCGCCCGAGGCACGCCCGGCGAGCAGGGCGAGCAGCGCGCGCAGCCGGTCGCTGCGGCGGAACACGCGCGGATAGCTCTTGCCGAGTCCTCGCGCTTCGACGAGCACGCTCACAGAAAATCCTCGAAATGGCGCTGCAACCGGCGGAACGCGAACAGCCCCGCACCCAGTACGAGCACGACCGAGAACGCGCTGCACGCGAGCGCGAGCCAGCCCGGCGCCGGTGTTCCGAGCAGCACGTAGCGCAGATATTCGGCGAAGCCCGTCATCGGGTTGGCGTCGAACCAGGGCCGCACGTGTTCGGGCATGACGTAACGGCCGTAGAACACGGGCGACAGAAACATCCACAGCATGAGCAATTGCGGCAGCGCGGGCGCGATATCGCGCACGAAGACCTGCAGCGCCGAAAGGAGCAGCGCGAGACCGAGCGCGAACAGGAACAGCAGCGCGAGCGCCGGCAGCATCAGCGCGAGACCGGACGGCAGGATGCCGACGCCGGCCAGCAGCATGACGAGCAGCAGCCCGAGATAGCCGGCGCCGTGGATCGCGAACGACGCCATGACGGGCGCGAGTACCAGCGCCGCGCGCGGCAGCGCGACCTTCCCGATCAGGCTCGCGTTGTCCTGGATCGCGGTCGTCGCGCGACTGACGGCCTCGGCAAACGCGGTCCATGGCCACAACACGACGACCAGGAACGGTACGTAGCCGGGCGCATCGGCACCGGGCAGGCGCTGCTTGAAAATGTATCCGAATACGAAAGCGTAAACCGCGAGTTGCACCAGCGGCTGGAGAAACGCCCAGGCACCGCCGCTGAAACTGCCGAGGTAGCGGTTGCGCAGATCGCGCCGCGCGAGCTGCAGCGCCAGTCCCAGCGTCGAAGCCAGACGACCGGCCGGCGTCGTGTTCACGGTAGCCAAGGATGAGGCGCCCGGCGGCAGCCGGCCCGCGTGGCGAATCGCCGCGCGGGCCGCAGCATCACGGCTGCTTGGACGGTTCCGGCGCCTTCGGGCTGGCCGGCGGCGCCTGCACGGTACCGAAGCGGTCACGCAGCGTCGCCAGCACGGCGGGCTGCGGCTCCATGGTTTCGTTGCGAAGCCCGTCGAGCTTCTCGCGGATCTTTGCTTCCATCCATTCGGCCTGGAGGCGCGAAATGATGGACTCACGCACGCGCTCGAAGGGCTGCAGCTGTTCCGGTTCGGTCTTGACGAGCTTGAGGATGTGATAGCCGAACACCGTACGGACCGGCGGGGAGATGTCGCCGATTTTCTCGAGCTTCCGCGCGGTCTCGGCGAACGGAGCGACGTAACTTTCCGACGCTGCGTTCTCGATCAGGCCGTGGTTGTCCTTCTTGCTCTCGTCGTCGGACAGCGTCTCGACCAGACTGTCGAATTGCGACGGATCCTTGGCAAGCTTTGCGGCGGTTTCGTTGGCGAGCGTTTCGGCCTGTTCGGGCGTGCGCGATTTGATGTCGAACAGGATGTGCTTGACGTCGTAGCGCTTGGGAATCGTGTACTTCTTCTTGTTGGCCAGGTAGTCCTCGTGTGCCTGCTCGGAGAAGTCCGGTGCCTTCAGCGACTCGCGGAAGGCCTCCATGCGCGCGCGCGACAGTGCATTCTCGACCGCCAGCGCGATCTGTTTCTGGACGATCGGATCCTTATCCAGTCCGAGCTTGCGTGCCTCATCGGCAAGCTGCTTGTCGAGCAGCATGTTGCGGAGCATCGTCTCGATGCGCTCCGGCTTGGCGACGAACCCCACGCGATCCGTCTCGGGAATGCGGTGCACGTAGGCGTCGACATCGCCAAGCGTGACACGGGCGACGCCCTGCGACACGACAAGAGTATCGGCGTCATTGGTGCCGGCAGCACCGGCGACGGCCGACGAAAGCAGTCCGAAAGCAAGAATCACTTTGCGCATTGAACATCCCAAAAAAGAAAGGGGGCGCGCAAAGCGCGCCCTCCGAATGAAGGAGCTCTGTAGACCGCTGGCCGACGCTGCGAGTTCCGGTGGCGGGCCGGATTATCCGGCCTTCGCCACCCTTTCGGCCAGGACCGACGCTTACTGGATGTCGTCGATGATCTGCGGCCAGCCGACCTGGCTCTGCTTCGCGTTCTGGATCGTATTGCCGCAGGTGCCGGAGCAGCCCGAGTTGGTCAGATTGCTGAGCGGTGCCTGGATGATGTTGAAGTAATACGTTTCACCCGGAACGAGCTGGCAGAGCTGCGACTGACCCGGCCAATAGCCCCAGGCAAGCGAGCTGTTCACCGGTCCGTTGTTCATGATGCACGCGCTCGTCAACGGCGCAGTCGGAGTAGCCGAGAAGTCGCCGCAGGTCTTGCTGATCGTGTAGGACATGCGCAGCGTACCCGGCTGCGTTTCCTCGAAACGGTACTGACCCCAGGTTTGCAGCGGCAGGGCCGCCGGGACCGTGAACTTCAGCGCGACGTACTGGTTGCGCTGGATCATGATGCGCTGGTTGATGTTCGCCGTACCCGGGAACAGGCGATTCGTGCCGCCCGGATTGTGGCCGAAGACATTTTCATAGAGCGTCAGATCGGTATCGCGGCTGTCGAGATTGTTGTACCGAACTTGACCGAAGGTCTGGCGCGTGATGCCGGCGTTGTTGACGCAGGTGTCGCCGCCACCGCCGCCGGTCGTAACCGTGACGGTCTGCGAGGATGTCGCGGTCACGCTCGAACCAACCTTGTTGCAGGACAGCTGGAACTTGTAGGTGCCCGCCGTACCGGGAATCGTCACGGGCACGCTGAGGCCGGTAGCGCAGGACGCGGCCGAGCTGCAGACGTTGCCGGTCAGCGGCCAGTTCGAGATGGTGCCCGGCGTAATGCTGCCCGCGTAGCTGCAACTGTCGGCGCTGGCCGCCCACGTGATCGTGTGCGTGGCGCCCGTCGTGGTGCTGGTCGGGATGTCGGTCGAGTCGATGACGTTCGTGATCTGCGGATCGGAAACCGGCGTGGCCGTCGGACAGTCGGTGCCCGAGAACGAACCGGTCGCGAGCAACGCGCCCGACGTCGGGTCCATCGTCACGCCATTGGCATCAGTGGTGTACTCGCAGACTTTCGGCGATCCGCCGGACGGGGTCCAGGTAAGCCGCAGTGTCGTCTGGGCATTCGCAGAACCGGAGGCGACCGCGATCGTAAACAGCAGCGCGGCGGCTGGCAGGCGCAATGCAGGCATTGACAAGTTCCAATTCAGATGAGAGCGGTCGAATTTTAGCGCTTGATCCGCCCTTGCGTGCAAACCCTTCGTTAAATCAAGTTGCAAGTGAACAGAACGGGAAGACGCCGGAGGCAGGCGAAACGTGTGTTCGCAGGCCTAAAACGGCCTTGATGGCGCTGGGAAATGGCTGTCGCGCTTCGGGCGCAGAAAAGTTTCCCTTTATATATTTTCCAGCGACGACATTTGACCGACGGCGAGCCGCTCCCGGGCCGGCTCGCCACGGAATTGCGCGGATCGTCGCGGGGTCCGGCGGTGCACCGAGGCAGCTCACGGCACAAAAAAAGAGAGGGGCCCGAAGGCCCCTCTCCGCTACTTACTACTGCACCACTTACTACCTGATGGATATCAGGAGCAAGCCGCCGTGCCGTTCGTGCAAGCACGCGAGGCGCGGTGACGGAACAGGCCGCTGTAGTTCGACAGCACGCCCGGAGCCACGTTGGCGTTGATGTAGTTGACGGCTTCGAAACCGGTGACCGGCAGACCAGCGTAGACGTCGAGGTCGATCGACGGACGGCTGAAGTGCGGCTGGGCAGCCGGATTCATGCCGAGACGCATCCAACCAGCAGCTGCGAACGGCTTGACGTTCGTGACCAGCTTCGAACCCAGCACGCCCGACTCGGTCGGAGCCGTGGAGACGTTCAGGAAGCTGATGACGTTGGTTTCCTTACACAGCGACGAAGCCGGCTGGCCCGGGGGCGGCGGCGAGAAGCCCGGAGCCGGACCGACCGGACGGCCTTCTTCGCGATCGTACTGAGCCACTTCGATCTGGGTGCAGGACAGGCCGTCGCCATTGCCCGCGGCGTCTTCGCCGAAGGTGAAGCGGAACGGCTGGATCGCGCCCGGATCGCCCAGCGCAACGCCGAGGATTTCGTTGTCGACGTAGAAGCGCTTGGTCGGGAACGTGACAACCCAGTCGGTGTTCGAGCCGACCGACGCGTCAACGTTGTACTCGTTGAACACGTTGCTCGACATGAACACGGCCGAGACGGCGTCGATAGCAGCCGACGGCGTACCGGTGGTCGCGTAGTCGGACTGGATCAGCTGGCCGGACGAACCGAACACATAGGCGGTCGCGATGCCCGGGCCGGTGTTGGCCTGAGCCAGCGACGGCGTCAGCGAGGACGTGTCGGAGAACAGCGGGACGATCGTGAAGCCGTCGATCGCGTCAGCGTTGTACGTGAAGAACGTACCCTGAGCGACGTTGACCACGCCGCCGGCGCCGAACAGACCGCCGGTCGGAGCCAGCAGCTGGGTGTTCGACGGGTCGATCGACTGGACGACGTTACAGTTCGCCGGGGTGCCGGCCGACGTGTGGGTAACGGCGGTGCGGAGGGTGCCCGGGTTGGCCAGGTCGGCCATGGAGATCAGCTCGATGTGACCTTCGCGGGTACGCGAGATGGCGGTCGGGCCGGTGTCTTCATGCGTGCCGGTGTAAGCGAACGGCAGGAATTCCTGGTACGGACGGCCAGTGCCGAGCGAACCGGTCCACGCGTCCTTGTTCGGAGCGGTACAGCTCTTGTCGGTCGTGGTGACGGCAGCGCCGTCGCCCGCCAGACCGGCGTCGGACAGAGCGAACACGCTCGAGGTCCACACGTCGAATTCCGACAGGAACAGGTTGAAGTCGAGGACTTCGCGAGAGTTGTGACCCTCGAGGAAGCGGACCTTGACAGCCTTGGCGATGTTGGTGGTGTTGACCACCGACACGATGGTCTGCTGGTTCTTGTTGACCGTGTAGTACGGATAGACCAGGACCTGGCCGGTGCCATCCGGGTTCAGCTCAACGGCGTTCGCGGTGCTGGCGAAGCCGGCAACAGCGGCAAGGCCTGCGACAACCGAAGTCGTCAGATTATTTCTTTTCATCACAACACTCCTAATGAACCACAGGGCTTTTGCATACAACCGACCATGCTCCTCAACAGCGGTTTTGGCCCGCCTTTTTTGGGCATGGTAGGGCAACAGCGCGCCAATGCTAGAACAAAGGTCATGGCAACGCAATCCCACGAAAACCGGCTTTTTTGGCCGGCTCATTGTGCCGGAAGGTGGTACCACTGCCCCTTGATGCGGAGCCATTTTTCCTTCTGGACATCAGTACTTGAGACCGGACCGGGGATGCCCGCAGCGATCCGGAGCTCGAAATCGACGATGAGGCGAACGGTGCAGGTATCCTCGTCCGGACACTCCTTGTCCATGAGCTCGACCTTCTTCCAGACGACCGGCCGTGTCGACATGGAGGCGGCGTACTGATCCTTGGGATGCGAGGCGCGATAACCCGGCGTCAGGTAGTCATACGCCTCTCCCGCCTTCCGCGCGATCAATAGTTCCCAGCGCTGGACCGCGCGGTCTTCGACCGTCGCACCCTTCTTTCCGCCGCCGCTCGTGGGGCCGGCGGCGCAGCCGGCCAGCAAGCCGAGCAGCGACAACGAAAGCAACAGGGTCTTGAGATTCTTCATTCGCAGGCTCCGATTCATTATTTCTGCTTCTTCTTGCCGTCGCCCTTGTCGCCGAACGCGCTCTCCAGCGTGTCGCCGCCGGAGCCCTTGATCGGAGGCAGAGATTCGAAGCGACGCTGATATTCCTCGGTGATGCTTTGCGCATCGACCGCGTTGCCGACGACGCGCGGCGTGATCAGGACGATGAGTTCCGTACGCGTACGATTCTTCTTCGTATGGCCGAACAGGTTGCCGATGACGGGAATGCGGCTGAGGCCCGGCACGCCGTCCTTGCCGGCGACTTCCGATTCGCCGATGAGGCCGCCGAGCAGTACGGTCTGTCCGCTCTGCACGGCGATTTCGGTTTCGATCTCGCGCTTGGCGACGCTGTAGTTGCCGGTCACGTCCTGCGCGCCGGGCTTGCTGACTTCCTGCGACACTTCCATGTAGACGAGGCCGCCCGGATTCACGCGCGGCGTCACGGTCAGGATCACGCCTACGTCGCGGAACTGCACCGAGCCGTAGCTCGTGCCGGTATTCACGTTCGTGCCGGTGTTGATACCGCTCAGGTAGTTCTGCACGACCGGGATCTGGTCGCCGACGTTGATGCGCGCTTCCTTGTTGTTGAGCACGACCAGCGACGGTGCCGACAGCGTCTTCGTGTTCGAGCTCGTCTGCAACGCGTTGATCGCGACCTCGATCTCGCTGTTGATGAACGAAAAGAACACGTTCGAGTTGTTCGATCCCGGCGTATTGGTGGCGCCGAACAGGCCGCGCTGCTGATTGCCCGGCTGCGAATGGGTGAAGCGGTTGTCGCCCTGGTTGCTCGTGCCGATCAGCCCTTCGAGGAACCAGCGCACGCCGTATTCGAGGTCGCCGACCAGCGACACCTCGAGGATCTTGGTTTCGATCTGCACCTGCAACGGCTCGACATCGAGGCGCTTGATCGCGCTCTGGATGATGCCCCACTGGCTCTGCGTTCCCATGACGAGGATCTGGTTGTTCTCCTCGACCGCGGTGATACGCACTTCGGTTTCGTCCTCGCCGATCGTGAACGAGGCGGCGCCGCCGCCTCCGCTCGTCGTCGCGGCCTGCTTTTCGCGCGCCGCTTCGGCGCGGCGACTGTTGTCGTTAGTGCCGCGCACTTCGACCGACTGCAGGCCCGGCGCCACGCCGCCACGCGAACTCGTGCGCTGCGACGAACTACTGCTGCTGCGCTGCCCCGTGAACACTTCGTTGAGGCGGTCGGCAAGATCGACGGATTTTACATTTTTAACATCGTACACGTAGAGCTGCGTGCCGTTCTCGCTGCCGCCCTGGTCGAGCCGGCGCAGCCACTCTTCGGCCTGCGCGAGGTACTCGGGATTCGGCGTGATGACGATGACCGAATTGGTGCGTTCGATCGGCACGAAACGGAACATTCCGGCCATCGGCGACTCGCCGGTAGCGCCGAACAGCTTGTCGAGTTCCGGCATGATCTTGGCGACTTCGACGTTGACCACCGCATAGACGCCGATCGACATGCCCTTGAGCCAGTCGACGTCGAAGGTGTCGATCGTGCGCTGATAGTTGGTGAGCTCCGTGGCCGTGCCGGCGAGCACGAGCATGCTGCGTGCCGTATCGACCGAAATGAACGCGTCGGCCTTGGCGTACGGCTTCAGCAGCTTTTCCATTTCCTTCGGCGACACGAAGCGCAGCGGGAAGACGCGTACCTCGTAGCCCTTCGATGCGCCCGGCGGCGCGATCCGCGGCACGAGCTTGCCCGGCAGCGCGTCCTTGGTCGGCAGCACGGTGTAGCGGCCTTCGCTGTAGACCATCGAGTTGTTGGTCCAGGAAAGCAGCATCTCGAGGATGGACATGGCCTGGTCGGACTTGATCGGCTTGGACGTCGAGAAGCTGACGTTGCCCTGCACGCCCGGCGCGATCACGTAGTTGAGCTGCAGCAGGTCGCCGAGGATCGCTTTCGCGACCGCCTGGATCGGCTGGTTCTCGAAATTGAACGTGAGCTGGCCGTCGCCATCGGGCACCGCCGTGACCGGCGCGCGCGCGGCAGCCTCGTTGATGAATTTCGACGTGCCTTTCTCGATTTCAGGCTTGGGCGCCTGCGCGGTGGGATCCTTCTTGCCGCTGAGCGCGATCGGACCGTCGTCGACCGGGATCTTTCCGGTCAGCACCTTCTCGGCCTGCGTTTCGGACGGAGCGGATTGGGTCGGCCGACCGTCGTCGCCCTGCACGGGCCGCTTGGGCGCCGACGAGCAACCGCCCAGCGCGACCAGCAGCGCGACCAGGCAAAGGGGATACAGACGTAGACGCACTGGTGGCACTCCGTTCATTTGACCTGTTCCTGCTGCTCGCGCAGCTTCTCGGCCTGCTCGCGCATCTCGCGGCGGCGCTCTTCGATTCGGCGTTGCAGTTCGGCCGCGCGATCCGGCGGCGGCTGTCCCGGCACGTTGGTCGGTGCGTTGCCGGTCGGCGGAGCCGCCGGCGCGGCGCCGGGCGGCGGCGGCGGGGGAACGGCGCGCGCACTCGGCGGAACTGTGAGTCCAGGCGCGACCTCGAGTTCAACTTCCGAGGTTTCGTCCTGCGGATTCTTGAACACGACGCTGCGGGAACGGATCTCGGCCAGCGTCCAGCCCTGCTGTTCCCCCGGCAGTGGCATGCCGACGCGCAACGACACCGCTTCGTTCTTGGTGTTGTCGCGCACCATCGCGAGCTTGAGGTCGGGCGTCATCACGATACCGGTCAGCGTGATGTTCAACGGCGCGGTCGGCGCATCGACGGGCTTGACCTCTTCGACGATCGGCGTCGGCTTGCGATCCTCGTTGAAAATCGGGCGCTGACGCACTTCGGCGAACTCGGAATCCGGCGGCATCACGACGGCTTCGGTGTCGATGCGGCCGACGCCCGTGACCGGCGGCGCCTCGGCTTCCGGCAGCCAGCCGTAGCCGCGCCCCGCACCCATCCAGGCGAGCACGCCGGCCAGCGCCATGACGCCGCAGGTGCCGGCCAGACTCAGCGTAATCAGGCGAGCGGTGCGCGCGTTCATGCTTTCTCCGCTCCGCGCTTGCGCATGTAGCCCGACAGGTTGAAGCGGATGTCGAGCGCGCTCTGCTGCGGCTGCTTCTGGCCAGGCGCGACGTAGCCGTAGT
>CAMLSI010000176.1 GCA_946482585.1 uncultured Lysobacteraceae bacterium | reverse complement strand
GGCGCTTCTGATCCGCCAGTACGGCTCGCTCGAACTCACCGAAACCGGCCGCACCCTGCAGCGCTACGGCGCTGCGCTCGAACATCAGGAAACCGAACTCCTCGCAAGCCTCGTCGGCGAGAGGACCGGCCAGCTCGCCGGTTTCTTTCGCGTCGTGACATTTTCGTCCGCGCTGCGCTCGATCGTGCTGCCCGCGCTCGGCTATCTGCTGCGCGGCAATCCCAAGCTGTCCTGCCATGCGCTCAAGGCCGAAGTCGAAGCGCTCCACGAAATGCTGATCGCGGGCAAGGTCGATTTCTGCGTGAGCCTGTCGGAGTGCGAACGTGCGGGCATCGAGAACGTGCAAATCGGCATCGAGCGCGATGTGCTGATCGAATCGTCGCTCTACACCGGCCGCGACGCCTGCTACATCGACCACGATCCGCGCGACAACTTCACCGAGAAATACTTCCTGAGCCAGACCGGTTCGACCGTGCCGCGCATGGAGCGCGCCTATTTCGACGACATCTACGGGCTCATCGACGCGGTATCCGAAGGCATAGGCCGCGCTGTGGTGCCGGTGCACCTGCTCGATCCGAGCATGCCGGTGCGCGTCGTGCCGGGCTTCAAGCCGATCGAAGTGCCGGTGTTCCTGCACTATCACCATCAACCGTACTACACGCGGCTGCAGCAGGCCGTCGTCGATACGCTGCTGACACGCTGCCCGCCGCTGCTGCGCTCGAACCGTCTCGGCATCGAACTCGATGCGGCCGTCGCCGACGACGCGCTCGTCGCCGCACAATCGCGCCAGCGTCAACGCGCGCAACAGTGAATCGCCGCGGCGTCGCGCCGCACCATCGCTTCCGTCAGGGGATCTCCGCATGCGTCTGCTCGGCCGTCTGTTGAAATACGCGCTCGTGCTGCTGTTCGCGGCGGTCGCCGCCGGGTTCGTGCTGCTCTGGGGCAGCCTCGCGCAGCTCGAAGGCGAACAGGTCGCCGCCGTCGAAAACCCGGTCGTCATCGAACGCGATGCGCTCGGCACGGCCACGCTGCAGGCGTCGAACCGGCGCGACCTGGCCTACGCGCTGGGTTACGTGCACGCGCAGGAGCGCTATTTCCAGATGGACCTGCTGCGGCGCTCAGCCGCCGGCGAACTGGCCGAACTGTTCGGCGCGATCGCACTGCCGCTCGATCGCCGCCATCGCCAGCACCGCTTTCGCGCGCGGGCCAGCGCCGCCATCGCCGCCCTGCCTGCCGACCAGCGCGCTCTGCTCGATGCCTATCGCGACGGCGTCAACGTCGGTCTCGGCAATCTCCGGGTGCGTCCGTGGGAATACTTGCTGTTGCGCCGCGCGCCGCGCGCCTGGACCGGCGAAGACACGGTACTCGTGATCTACGCGATGTTCTTCGACCTCAACGGCGACGGCACGAACAAGCGCGAACTCAACCTCGCGCGACTCAAGGCGCGCATGCCCGAACCGGTATTCCGCTTCCTCGTGCAGCCCGGCTCCGAATGGGATGCGCCGCTGCGCGGCGAGGCCATGCCGCCGGTACCCGTGCCCGATGCGGGCACGCTGAATCTCCACGGCATGACGCTGCCACCCGACTACTCGCGCCATGCCGCGCTCGCGCCGGAAGATCTCGGCCTGCGCCCCGGCAGCAACAATTTCGCGGTCGGCGGCGCGCTGACCGCCAACGGCGCGGCACTCGTCGCCGACGACATGCATCTGAATCTGCGCGTGCCCAACATCTGGTTCCGCGCGCGACTGCGCTATCCCGATCCGGCCGATCCCGCGCGCGCCGTCGATCTCAACGGCCTGACCCTGCCCGGCACGCCGGCCCTGCTCGCCGGTTCGAACGGCCATGTCGCCTGGGGTTTCACCAACAGCTACGGCGACTGGATGGACTGGGTCCGCATCGAACTCGATCCGGCCGATGCGACGCGCTATCGCTCGGCCGAGGGCTGGGAAAAACTCGTGCGGCATGCCGAAGTCATCGCGGTCAGCGGCAAGCCGCAGGAAACGCTGCTCGTCGACGAAACGCGCTGGGGACCGATCCTGGCGCACGACGTGGACGGCGTCCCGCTCGCGCTCGCATGGACCGCGCACCAGCCGCGTGTCATCAATTTCAATCTGCTGCAACTGGAAACCGTACGGACCGCGGAACAGGCGCTCGCACTCGCCCCGGGCATCGGCATGCCGGTGCAGAACTTCGTCGCCGGCGACAGCGCGGGTCACATCGGCTGGACCCTGACCGGCAACGGCCTGCCGCGCCGGGCCGGCTACGACGCGACGCTGCCCGCAGACTGGAGCCGGCCCGGCTCCGGCTGGCAGGGCTGGGTCGAGCCTTCCGGATTTCCGCGCCTGCTCGATCCGCCGGGCGCGCGCCTCTGGAGCGCGAACGCGCGCACGGTCGACGGCGACTGGCTCGCGCTGCAGGGCGACGGCGGCTACGACCTCGGCGCGCGCCAGCAGCAGATCCGCGACAACCTGCGGGCGCGCGAACGCTTCGCGCCGGCCGACCTGCTCGCGATCCAGCTCGACGATCGCGCCGTGTTCCTGCAGCGCTGGCAGCAACTGCTCGCGGCCACGCTCGCCGCGAACGCCGATGCCGACCTCGCCGAGCTGCGCCGGCGCAGTTCGCACTGGAGCGGCCGCGCCTCGATCGACGCGGCCGACTATTCGCTGGTGCGCGAATTCCGCCAGAACACGATCAAGGCCGCACTCGCACCGTTCGCCGCCCTCGTGCGGGCGCACGACGACGATTTCGAGATGCCTTCGGCACAGGGCTACGAGGCCGCGGTCTGGACGCTGTTGCAGCAGCGACCGATGCACTTGCTCGGCGCCGACCGCAAGAGCTGGGACGATCTGCTGGTCGGCGCGGCGCGCGAGGCGCAGCGCGTCGCCGGCAGCGAAACCTGGGGCGAACGCAACCCGGCGCGCGTCGCGCACCCGCTGTCGCGCGCGCTGCCCGGTTTCGTCGCCCGCTTTCTCGACATGCCGGCGACGCCGCTCGCCGGCGACCACAACATGCCGCGCGTGCAGCGCCTCGACTTCGGCGCGTCGGAACGCTTCGCGATCTCGCCCGGACACGAAGCCGACAGCTATCTCAACATGCCCGGCGGCCAGAGCGGCCATCCGCTGTCGCCGTTCCACGGTGCGGGCCACGACGACTGGGTCGCGGGCAGGCCGACGCCGCTGCTGCCCGGCGTAGCGATCCACCGCTTCCGGCTCGAACCGACGCGGCAGGCTCGCTAGATCGAGTCAGCCCGAGCGAAGGCCGCGGCAGAGCCGCGACGACTGGCGAGAAAAGAGAAAAGAGTCGGAGCGCAGCGAGAAACGAACGCGCGTCGCCAGGCTGCTCGTTTCTCGCTGCTCCGGATTCTCCACGGCGATCGCTGCCGCTCCTTACAGACTGGGCAGCCGACGCTAGTCCCAGGCGTAGCCGGCTTTCGCATAGACGAAGGCGCCGTTGAAGCCGAACGGCGCGTTGCGCGGATACGGCAGCTGTCCGCCGTTCGATGTCGCGAAGATGAATTCGTCGGGATAGGCGTCGAAGATGTTGTCGCCGCCGAGCGCGAAGTTCCACTGCCCGAGCTGATAGGCCGCCGAAATGTCGACGGTCCACTTCGCGCCGAAGGTCTGGTCGAGCGTCGGGTTCGCGTTCAACGCACTGAATTCGCCGTAGCGCGTGGCCGCGCCGGAAAAGGTCCAGTCGCCGGTACGCCAGGTGCCCGCGAGCAGGAACTTGTCGCGTGGCGCGCCGACGGTGATGCGGCCCTGCTCGACGCGGCCGATACGCTGCAGATTCAAACCGCCGGCCGTGAGCTCGGGCGGGTTCGGCGCGATGCGTTCGACCCGGGTCTTCGAATAGTTGTAGCCGACCGTCCAGTCGACTTCGCCCCCGCCGACTTCCCAGGTGTACGTGCCGATGATGTCCACGCCGGTCGTCTTCGTGTCGACGGCATTCGTGAAGTAGCGGCCGCCGGTGACGCCGAAAATCCCGCGCGTTTCGAGGAAGGCCGTGACCGCAGGACCGATCAGGTTTTCCGACAGGATGATGCGGTCGTCGATGTCGATGCGGTACGCGTCGATCGTCACGTAGAGCCGGTCGACGGGCGAAAGCGTCAGGCCGAGGCCGTAGTTCTCGGACTCTTCGGCCTGCAGCGGTTCCGCGCCGAGCGCGATCGCGGTCGGATTGTCGACCGCAAACGTGCGCACGTCGAACGGTACGCCGCCGATGAAATTCGTGGCCGTCGACTGGAAGTACTGTTGCTGCAACGACGGCGCGCGGAAGCCGGTCGACACGGTGCCGCGCAGCGCGACCGCATCGGTGAAGGCATAGCGCCCCGAGAGCTTGCCCGATGTCGTCGTGCCGAAATCGCTGTAGTCCTCGAAGCGGGCGGCGATGCCGGCCGAGAAGTTGTCGGTCAGGTCGGCCTCGAAATCCGCATAGATCGAATGGCTATGACGGTCGCGGTGACCCGCGTCTTCGGGCTTGAAGCCCGGAAACACCTGCGCCCCGGGCGGCGTGTTCACGGGGCCGTCCCCATCGACGTACGAACCGAGTTCGCCGGGACTCTGGTTGAACTTCTCCTCGCGCCACTCCGCGCCGAACGCGAAGGTAATCGGATAGGCCAGCCAACCGACGTTCAGCGGTTTCGCGACGTCGATGTTCGCGACGTTCTGTGTGACCTCCAGACCGCCGGCGTAGAACTGCCGCGGCGAGGTCGGACCGAGACTGCGGTTCAGCGTGTTCTTGATGTCGAAGCTGAGCTTGTTGTAGCCGTAGTTGTAGCTCGCGTCATATCTCCAGTCCGTGCCGAACTCGCCGCGCAGGCCGGCGACGACCGAGCGGTCCTTGGAGACATTGTTGATTTGCGGCAGAAAGCCATTCGGATAGATTTCCGGAATGTTACGCGAGTCGCCCGCCGGCCGGAAGAAACCGTTCGACAGCACGTCGCGGTTGCTCGCCATGCCGAACGAATAGAGCGACGCGCGCTCGCCGACACGGAATTCCGTGTTGTAGGACACCGCGCCCTGATCGATCTCAGGATCGCCGTAGCGCTGCACGACCTTGCCGAACGGCGGCGCAGCCGCGCCCGGCGCGCCGGTATACGGACGCGCGCGATCGGTCTGATCGTTATGGCCGGCCTGGCCGGTCAGGTGCAGCAAGCCGTGATCGCCGAACGTGAATCCGGCACCGCCCGATACCTGGTACTGCTCGCCATCGCCGGCCGTGAACTGGCCGTAGCGCGCGGCAATGCTTCCGCCGCGGCCGCTGCCCTTGAGCACGATGTTGACGACACCGGCGATCGCATCCGAACCGTATTGCGCCGACGCGCCGTCGCGCAGCACTTCGACGCGCTCGATGGCGGCGATCGGAATGGCGTTGAGGTCGACCGGCGACGAGCCGCGGCCCTGGCTGTCATTGAGATTGATGAGTGCAGTCGTGTGCCGGCGTTTGCCGTTGACGAGCACGAGCACCTGGTCGGGCGCGAGCCCGCGCAGTTGGGCCGGCTTGACGGCGTCGGTGCCGTCGGAGATCGCGGGCCGCGGGAAGTTCAGCGACGGCAGCGCGCGCGACAGCGCGGTCGCGAGCTCGATCGTGCCGGTCGCTTCGAGAGTGGCCGGCGTGATGATGTCGATCGGCGACGACGATTCCGCGACCGTGCGATCGGTGACGCGCGTACCGGTCACGATGACCGTTTCGAGCGCGTCGGGGTCCTGCTCCGGCGACTGTGCGGCAGCGGACAGCGTGGTGAGTGCGGCAACGACGGCAACGGAAAGGCGCTGCTTGCAGGTCATGGGGAACTCCCTGGCGAAAGTGAACTGCTGGTTGGCGTGACGCTCGAACGACGACGTACGCGGCCCGGTTAGGGCCTCCCCTGAACACTAACGATACTTCGACAGCGGCCCCGACGGCCAGCCGTCCCGCTCACAAAGCCACAACGCCGCAAAATGGGCCAGGCGCGGCAAAGCCCGGCGTCGAGGTGTCTTCGGTCGCGAAGAATCCGCGGCGACAAACCACCTTGTGTCCGCCTCGACGTGAAAAACCCGGGGGTTCCCGCGGCGCCGTCATGCGCCGCTCGCGATCGAGCGCGCCTGCGCTGGCGGCGCAGGCGAGTCCGGAGCCGTGCCGGACTCGCCGGCCCGAAAAACCGACGGAACGACGGTATTTCGAAATGTCCCTGTCGAGGTTCGCCCGCGGCCCACCCCAGCCTGCCGTCAGATCTCGAAATCGTCGACGAAGATGATGTCGCTCACGACCGCGGCGGGGGCGATCACGGTCGCGGCGTACGACGCCGGGCTGCCGCTCTGCGCGACATGCAGGTCGATGTCGGCCGCGACTGGCGCACTGTTGCCGATGAACGAGAAACGGTAGAGCGTGCCCCAGTTCAGCGGATTGCGTACCGCGGGCACGCCCGGCGCCGGCGAAGCGTCGACGGGCGCGGTCCAGGTCAGGCGGCCGCCGGCAGTAGTGACGGTCCAGTCGTTCGTCGTATCGAGATCGCCGTCGCTGAACTCGATGCCGGTCGCGGTCGCGCCGGCGGGCAGCGGCAGGCTGAAAGCGTCGTAGCCGTAGTTGTGGATCACGCGGAAGCGCTGCGACGGCGTCGCGTCGTCGTTGTAGGTCGGCGTGCCGGACGTCGCCGCGCGCGCGAAGTCGACGTTCATGACGGCATAGTCGTAGCGCCAGGTCCCGTTGCCGAGATCGCGCGCCTTGACCGCGACGCGCGTGTGGCCCTCATCGTTCGCGATCTCGACGTTCTTCTGGTTCGGATCGCTGCCGGTCGGCGAGACCCACTGGTTGATCGCGGGGCCGAGCCGCGTCGGCGTGCCGTTGGAAATGCTCCACGGGCCGCTGCCGTTGTAGTTGAACGTGACCGGACGCGAGGCCATCGTGTTGTAGACGTTGACGTCGTCGCGGACGATGTACCAGGACTCGAAGCGGAACGTGCCGCCGGCGAGCTGCGATTCGCGCACGATCAGGCGCTGGCTGTAGTTCGTGTTGCCCGGGCTGTCCTCGGCGAGATCGCAGTTGGCGTCATAGATCGAGCCGCAGCGTCCCCAGGCGTCGCCGTTCGGGATGATTTCGCTGCGCGGACCGAGATCGCTGTTGCTGTCGTTGTTGCTGGTCGCGTAGGTGTCGCTGCAGGAGCGGCCGAGGATGTGCGAGTCGCTGCCGCCGCTGCCGGGGCTGTCGGAGCAGCCGACATTCGTCGTCAGGAACGCATGCTTCACGCCGGAACGGCCGACCTGGTCGATGCGTCCTTCGGCGTCGAAGCGATAGAGGTTCCAGATCAGGTTCGGATGCTGGTCGTTGTCGTAGGGCGCGAACGTGCCGGTGAACTTCTCGTACCAGGCCACGTCGGCCGTATACAGCGCCGAGCTCGTGCCATTCGGATCGCCGGCCACGGTCGCCTGCGCGGATCCATTGTTTACATTGTTACGAAGTGTAGAATTCGGCGTGAACACCGCGAACCCGTCCGTGGCGCCGGCCGGTCCGTCGCAGCTGCAGCTCCCGGTACAGCCCAGCGCGCGCGTGCAGCGAGAGTACTGCGCGTCGAACGACAGCATGAACACGTCGGCTTCGTATTTCGCGCCGGGCACGTTCGGCACGTCCGTCTTCGGCCATACCGGCGACGGATTGCCGAGCACGATGTAGCTGCCGTCCTGTGCGACGACATCGAGCTGCATGCGCATCTGCGCGATCGCCCAGCCGGCGACCTGCGGCTTGCCGATGCGGCGCGCGAGATCGGCGTGGATGCGCAGGTCCATCGTGCGCACCTGGAGCTCGCGTCCGCCGGCGGTCACCGCGTACATGAGCTTGTCCATGTAGAACCAGGCGCGGCCGTTCGCGTCGACGAGTTCGAGCGTGAGCGGGTCGTCGGTGCGCGGCTGCAGGGTCGCGTCGATCAGCGACAGATCGCCGTCCGGCGTTTTCAGGCGGAAGCCGCCGCGCAAAGCCAGCCGGCCGCCGACGAAATGGTCGAAGTTCAACGCGTTGACGGCGAACTGCAGGCCGCCCTGCGAACGCAGTCCGACGGCGACGAAGCCGCGGCGGTCCGGTTCGCCGAGGCCGCTGCGCTGTTCCAGCGCCATGCCGAGGTCGCCGAGCAGGTCTTCGTTCCAGATGAAGCCGAGATCGCCGCCGAGCGCCGTCCAGACTTGCGGTTGAACCGGCGCGTCCGGCGGCGCGGCGACGGCGACGCTGGCGACAGCGCCCAACAGAATCGAGAAAAACCCGCGGACGAGCTTCGGATACATGGCCGGCAATCCCTGAGTGATGCGATCGGACGATGATGCGCCGCCACACGCGGCGGCGGCGTGGAATGCGATGGTACGGGCGCGCAAAAGAAAACGGCGACGCGCCGCACCGTTGAGTGCTGCGCGTCGCCGATCCGGTTGCGTGCTCAGCCTTTCGCGGGCTCGAAATCGTCGGCAAAGATCTCGTCGACGACCGGCGTGGCCGGCGCGAGCACGGCGGCCGTGTACGACGCCGGCGTGCCGCTCTGCGCGACGTGCAGGTCGACATCGGCCGCGACCGGCGCCTGGTTGGCGATGAACGAGAAGCGGAACATCGTGCCCCAGTTCAGCGGATTGTTCACGGCCGGCGTATTCGCGGGCGGCGCCGGATTCACCGGCGCCGTCCAGGTCACGCTGCCGCCGGTGGACGTGGCGGTCCAGTCGTTGGTCGTGTCGAGTTCGCCGTCGTTGAATTCCAGCGCGCTCACGGTGACGCCGGCCGGCAACGGCACGCTGAAACTGTCGAAGCCGAAGTTGTGGATCACGCGGAAGCGCATCGCGGGATCGGCGTCATCGCTGTACTTGCCGGTGCCTTGCGTCACGGCGCGCGCGAAGTCGAAGTTCGCCACCGCATAGTCGTAACGCCAGGTGCCGCCGCCGAGGTCGACCACGTTGACGGCGACGCGCGTATGGCCTTCGGGGCTCGCGATCTCGACGTTCTTCTGGTTCGGATTCGACGTGGTCGGGCTGACCCAGCGATTGATGACCGGACCCAGCAGCTGCGGCGTGCCGTTGCTCATCGACCAGCTGGTGCCGTAGCTGAACGTGACCGGCCGCGACGCCATCGTGTTGTAGATGTTGATGTCGTCGCGAACGAGGTACCACGACTCCATGTAGTACGTGCCGCCCGCCGTGAGCTGCGACTCGCGCGTGATCAGGCGCTGGCTGTAGCTGTTGTTGCCGCCGTTAGTGTTCGAAGTCAGGTCGCATTCGGGATCGAAGATCGAACCACAGCGGCCCCACTCGCCCGTGGCCGGCACGATTTCGCTGCGCGGGCCCAGATCGTTGTTGCTGTCGTTGTTGCCGGTGCCGTAGGTATCGGAGCACGCGAGGCCGAGGATCGCGCCGGTGCTGCCGCCGCTGCCCGGGCCGCTGTTGTCGCAGCCGCTGTTCGTCGTGACGAACGCATGCTTCACGCCGGAACGGCCGATCTGTTCGATGCGGTTGTTCGCGTCGATGCGGTAGATGTTCCAGATCAGGTTCGGATGCTGATCGTTGTCGTAGGGCGGGCGCGCCGGCGTCGAGAACTTGCGGTACCACGCGACGTCGGCGGAATACAGCGCGGTACTCGTCCCGTTCGGATCGCCGGCGACGGTCGGGCTGGCGGTGCCGTAGTTGACGTTGTTGCGCAGCGTGGACGACGGCGTGAACACCGCGTAGCCGTCGGTCGCCGTGTTCGGGCCGTCGCACGTGGCGCTGGTCGGCGGGACGGCCGACGTGCAGCGCGAATACTGTCCCTGGAAGCTCAGCATGAACACGTCGGCCTGATGGCGCTGTTCCGGCGTCACGCCGGCAACGACAGTGCCCGGCCAGACGGGCGCGCCCTGCACGATCTCGATGTAGTTGCCGTTCTGCGCGACGACCTCGAGATTCATGCGCATCTGCGCGACGACCCAGTCGGTGATTTCACGCTTGCC
>CAMLSI010000175.1 GCA_946482585.1 uncultured Lysobacteraceae bacterium | reverse complement strand
TAGGGAGCGGCAACGGTTGCGGCGGCGGACATGCGGATTCCGGTCGTGAGAGTGGCGCGAGTATAGCCACGCCCCGGCGCGCACCGGCCGGCGGTCGCGCGGAGTGTGGCTGCGCTAGACTTCCGCCCCCGCGGCTCTCGGATCCGAGGCGTCCCATGGTCGTTCGCGTCGTACGGCTCGGCAGCGACAGAGCGCCGGACGAAGGCACTCGCATCGGCACGGTCCGCCGCCCGCCGCGCGGCGTGCCCAGGTCCGAATTCGCGACGCAGAACTGGTATGACGTCTGGCTGCCGAACCTCGCGCCGAGCGCGGACACCGTCGCGTTCGCGCAGTCCGCCGAAACCCCGGCGCAGTGGGCTGCCTTCGTGAAGAAGTATCGTGCCGAGATGGCGCAAGCCGACGCGGCGCGCGTGCTCGATCTGCTGGCGGCGCTCTCGCACGGCGCCGACTTTTCGGTCGGCTGCTATTGCGAGCGCGAGGACCATTGCCACCGTTCCGTGTTGCGCAAGCTGCTGCAGGAGCGCGGCGCTGCCGTGGTTGCTGCAGAAGATCCGTAGATCGACTGCCTCAGGAGGCACATCGTGGCCACTCAACTCTCGTTCGTCGAATACGTCGCCGAAGTCGCGCGGCTCGAAGGCAGCCTGACCTGCAAACGCATGTTCGGCGAATACGCGCTGTATCTCGACGGCAAGGTCGTCGCCTTCGCGTGCGACAACAGCCTGTTCATCAAGGCGTCGCCCGAGACGGCGGCGCTGACCGCGTCGCTGCCGCAGCGCCCGCCGTATCCGGAAGCCAAGCCGTATCCGGTCGCCGACGAATTGCTCGACGAACCCGAGCGCCTGCGTGCGTTGCTGCTCGCCACGGAGCGGGCCATGCCGGCGCCCAAGGCGAAAACCGCGAAACCCAAAGTGGCGAAATCGAAATCCGTCACGTCGAAAGCGGTCAGGCCGAAGCCCGTGGCGACGCGGACGCCGGTCGCGAAGGCGCGTTCCGCATCGACGCCGCAAACGCCGCCGGTACGCAAGGCACCGGCCGCCAAGAGCGTCGCGGCGTCGAAGAAGTCGGCAGCCGGGAAGTCCGCGCCGCCGAAGCAAACGGCGGCCGCGTCGAAGTCGTCGCCCGCGAGCCGGCGCAAGGCCTGATCGCTGCGCCGCGCTACTGGAATCCGTTGCGGAAAATGAGATTGATGTAGCTGTGCTCGACCGCGCCGATGTCGCAGCGACTCGCGCCGTCGATATCCCCGTCGAGCGGACGCACGACGCCGCGCGCATCGTAGGCCGGGCAATGCGTGTCGTCGCCGCGGTCCACGGCCGGGCTGTCGTTGGCGTACATCATCGTCGGTACGTAGCCGCCGGTCATGCGCGGCGCCTGCAGCCACGGCATGGCGCCGACGATCTGGCTCGTGCCGTCGGCGGTCGGCCAGCAGGCGCCGTTCGCATAGAGGTTGTAGCCGCTGTTCTGCATCGTCGTCGAGACGATGCAGTCGGGATTCGTGTTCGCGCCGTCGAAAATGTTGTTGTACAGCGCGAGCACGTTGCTCCAGGCCTGGAATTGGTTCGCGAGTCCGGGCGAGCGCGCGATGTTGCCGCTGAACGTGTTGTTGAGCATCGCGAGCGAGCAGCAGTTGATGAGCGCGACGCCGCCGCCGGCCTGACTGCTGGTGTTCTCGTGGAAGGTGTTGTTGGTCAATGTCGCGAGCATGCCCAGCGGTTGCAGGAAGCCGACCGCGCCGCCGCGGTTGCCGGCATTGCCGTGGAAATAGTTCGCCGTCAGGCGCGTCTCGCCGCCCTGGCCGTAGATCGCGATCGCGCCGCCGTCGCCAGCGCCGTCGAGGTCGTAGGTCACGGTCGGATTGCGGCACGAGGTCTTGTTGTCGAGAAAACTCGTGTCGGAAATCCACGCGAGCGTGCCGGTCAGCGACAGTCCGATCGCGCCGCCGCCGCCGCTGCGGCAGAACGGCGGCAACTGGTTGCCGAGATGGATGACGTTGCCGCTGAACAGCGAGCGTGCGATCGCGAGCGGCTGGCTTCCTTCGACGAACAGCGCGCCGCCGCTCGCATCGCTGCCGGCTTCATCGGCAGAGAAACTCACGATGCGGTTGCCCGTGAACGTGCTGTCTTCGATGGTCAGCGCCCCTTTTGTATACACCGCGCCGCCGCGCACGGTCGGATTCGTGATCATGTTCAGATACGCCTTGCACTGGTCGAGGACGACGCGCCGCAGCGTCGTTGCCGTCGCCGCACGGCGGATGCGCACGCAGCCGCCGCTGTTGACGACGGCGCCGCCGCGCAAGGTGAGGTCGCGGATCTCCAGCGCGCCCGTCGTCGCGGTTTCCTCGACCGTGAAGATCTGCCGGCCGTTGCCGTTGACGACGACGCGATCGGCGGACGCATCGCCGTTGACGAGCACGGCGGTCCCGCTGATCGGCGGCAGCGGTTCGGTCAGCACGATCTCGGCGACGGGATTGCCCGGCGTCGTCGGGATCGCGAAGCGGATTTCCTGCAGCGCGCTCGTCGACGGGTTCAGGCTCAGGATCGCGGCGCGCAGGCTGCCGCTGCCGGAAGAGGCGGCGCTCGTCACCCAGATCACGCTCTGTGCGCGAAGCGGCGGTGCGAACACGACGAAGCAGGCGAACAGGCAGGCGGCAACGGATTTCATGTCGATCATCGTGGCGGGCGAGCTGCCCGGACGATCCGGAATACGCAGCGGCGTGGCCGAAACCTCAATGCGGCCGGTTCACGCCGGCATTGCGCGCCGTGCGGCAGGATCGCCGATCACGCAGACACCGCGGAAGCCGTCTTGCCCGGAACCACGACGACGCGTCGCCACATCAGTGCATCGCCCACCCGTGTCTATCGGCTGCTGACCGACGCGGCGGCGGTGCAGCGCTGGAAAGTGCCCGACGGCATGACCGGCGTGGTGCACGAGTTCGAACCGCGCGTCGGCGGCGGCTTCCGCGTGTCGCTTACCTACGAGTCACCCGACGCGACGGGCAAGAGCGGCGCCCATACCGACACCTATCACGGCCGGTTCGTCGCGCTCGTGCCGCATACGCGCGTCGTCGAGACGCTGGTGTTCGAAACGGACGATCCGGCGATGGCGGGCCAGATGACGGTCATCTATTCGTTGGCGCCGAGCGCGAACGGCACCGAACTCGTCGTCATCCACGAAGGGGTTCCCGACAGCATCGCGCCGGCCGACAACGCGCTCGGCTGGCGCCGGTCGGTCGCGAAGCTCGCGGCGCTGGCGGAGTCGCCGGACCCGGCCTGAGCGCGGGTCGCTGCGTCGTGGAACGTTCCCGTTCCCCACCGCCAGCGTCGCGCGGTCAACCGCCAAGCCGAAACCGATCGCCGAGACCTCGAGTCTGCCGCAGCCGAGCTGACGTGTCTTCATGGATTCTGCGCTGAAAAAATGGGAAAAATACACTCGGCCGGCGCTGCCCTCGTCGGCCGGCGGCGGCAGACCGCCAACGCCCGTCGACACGGCCCAGGCATTCCGTACCGATGCCACCGGCGCCTCGGCTATCCTGCGTCAGGATACTGGCCGCAGTCCGGAGACCGCATGCAACCCCGACAGCACTGGCAGCAGGTCTATGCGACGAAGGCCGCCGACGAGGTCAGCTGGTTCCAGCCGCAGGCGGCGACCTCGCTGCGCCTGATCCGTGCGACTGGTGTCTCGCACGCTGCCGCCCTGATCGACGTCGGCGGCGGCGCATCGACACTCGTCGACGGACTGCTCGCCGAAGGCTACGCGAATCTGACCGTGCTCGATCTTTCGGCCGCGGCGCTCGCCGCAGCACGGGCACGTCTCGGTGCATCGGGTGAGTCGGTCCGCTGGCTCGAAGCCGACATCGCCGACGCCGATCTTCCCGAGAATGCGTACGAGGTCTGGCACGATCGCGCGGCATTCCATTTCCTGACCGAGGCACGCGACCGCGCCGCCTATGTCCGCAACGTGCTGCGCGCGCTGAAACCCGGCGGTCACCTGATCGTCGCGACGTTCGCCGAAGACGGACCGACGCAATGCAGCGGCCTGCCGATATGCCGCTACTCCGCCGACGCCTTGCAGGCGGAATTCGGCGATGCGTTCGCGCTGGTCCATCAGGAGTACGAAGCGCACGTGACGCCGATGGGCAATGTGCAACGCTTCGTGTACTGCGGCTTCCGGCGCGTGTGAATCGACGTCGCGTGCCGCGACGGCACCCCTTTCCGCGTCGCTGCCCGGAGTCGTGCAATGTGCTGGTTCATCACCGTCGCCGTTCCCGCGCAGCCGTGCGCCGTCCTCGAACGTCTCGCCCGGGGGCATCAGGTGCGTGTCACGCTTTCGCCGGCCGGCGACATGCCGGCGACGGCGCTGTTTCCCGCGGAATCGTCCTGTGTCGTGGTGACGCGCGGCGGGTGCTCGTGCGAGCTCATCGAGCATGATGGGAAGCGACGGCAACCGGATCACGGTGCGGCTGGTCGACGGCCAAGATCGAGCGCGCGCTCGCGGCGAAAGCGGAAAGTGCTTCGCGTCCCGTCGGGCACCGCGGCGGCGACGGCGTCATCGCGTTCCGACAGCTCGTCGGCCATGCCGTGCGCGAATGCGACGCTATCCAGGTGCTCGCACATTTCTACAAGGGGAGCCTGGATGCCGAAGCGGTGGAACTCGCAGCCGCGGTGTCGATGACGCTCGCAAAATTCGAGCGGGCGCCGATTCCGCAGGATACGCTGGTGACGATCAAAGCCTGAGGCCGGTGCGCTGCACCGCAGCACGATCCGTGGCGGCGGCAGGCGCGCGATAACCGCAAAAACGGCGTTCCGCAAGCTCGCCCGGGTCCGCAGCATCCCGGTTATGCTTCGCGACTGCCCGCCCAGCCGCGCGGGTGCCCCACGATCCGGAGTTCGCATGAGTACACCTGCCGTCCCGCAGCTGACCTTCCGCGCCGTCGCGCTTTCGGTGGTGCTGGCGATGATCCTCGCCGCCGCCAATACCTACCTCGGCCTGTTCGCCGGCCTGACCATCGCGACGGCCATTCCGGCCGCGGTAATTTCGATGGCGGTGCTGCGCGTGCTCGGCGGCGGCACGATCCTCGAGAACAACATCGTGCAGACCGGCGCCTCGGCCGGCTCGTCGATCGCCGCAGGCGTGATCTTCACGATTCCGGCGCTGATCATCCTCAACTACTGGCAGGACTTCCGCTATTCCTGGGTGCTGGCGATCGCCGGCCTCGGCGGCCTGCTCGGCGTATTGTTCTCGGTGCCGCTGCGCCGCTCGATGATCGTCGAGGAGCCGCTGCCGTTCCCCGAAGGAAAGGCCGCGGCCGAAGTGCTCAAGGCCGGCGAGAATCCGGGTCCGGGCATCAGAATCCTCGGCATTTCCGCGGTGATCGGCGCGGTCGTGAAGCTCATGGCCGAAAGCGGCATGCGCCTGATCCCGGACAACGCCTCGGTCGCGGGATTCCTCGGCAAGTACCTCGGCTACATGGGCACGGGCCTGTCGCCGGCGCTGCTCGGCGTCGGCTACATCGTCGGCCTCAACATCGGCATCGTCGTGCTCTCGGGCAGCGTGCTGTCGTACAACATCGCGATCCCGATCTATCACTATTTCGCGCAGAGCCTCGACCCGGCCTTCGCGACCCAGCTCGCCGGCCTGTCGGCGGCCGACGCGGCCGGCCTGATCCGCGGCGCGCGCGTGCGCTACCTCGGTGTCGGCGCGATGCTGATCGGCGGCATCTGGACCCTGTTCTCGCTGCGCAAGTCGCTGCTGTCGGGCGTCAAGAGCGGCATCGCCGCCGCGCGCAAGGGCAGCGATTCGAACGTCGCCGAAACCGAGCGCGACCTGCCGATGAAGTGGATGCTGATCGCGCTGGTGCTGTTCGTGCTGCCGCTGCTGCTGCTGTACCAGGCCATCGTCGGCAACTGGCTCGTCAGCGTTCCGATGGCCATCATCATGATCGTCGCGGGTTTTCTGTTCGTGTCGGTATCGGGCTATCTTGCAGGGCTCGTCGGCTCGAGCAACAACCCGGTCTCGGGCATCACGATCGCGACGATCCTGTTCGCCTCGTTCGTGTTGATGCTGCTGCTCGGCAAGGATTCGTCGATCGGCCCGGTCGCGGCCATCATGATCGGCGCCGTGGTCTGCTGTGCGGCCGCGGTCGGCGGCGACAACCTGCAGGATCTCAAGGCCGGCTATCTCGTCGGCGCCACGCCGTGGAAGCAGCAGGTCATGCTCGCGATCGGCGCATTCTCCTGCGCGCTCGTGATGGCGCCGGTGCTCAATCTGCTCGCCGTCGCCTACGGCATCGGCCCGGCCACGCCGGAGCATCCGAATTCGCTGCAGGCGCCGCAGGCGACTCTGATGGCCTCGGTCGCGAACGGCCTGTTCGGCGGGCGGCTGCCCTGGGACATGATCATCACGGGCGCGATCATCGGCGCGATCATCATCGCGCTCGACGAATGGCTGAAGGCGCGCAAGGCGCATTTCCGCGTGCCCGTGCTCGCGGCCGCGATCGGCATCTACCTGCCGCTCGAACTCATGGTGCCGATCTTCCTCGGCGGCGTGCTCTCGTATTTCGTCGAACGCCGCTTCGGCGTGCCGGTGCACGACGAGGAAGCGCGAGACCGCGTGCATCGTCCGGGCACCCTGTTCGCCGCCGGCCTGATCACCGGCGAGGCGCTCATGGGCATCGCCATCGCGGTGCCGATCGTCGTCAGCGGCAAGGCCGACGTGCTCGCGATCCACGGCTGGGAACTCGGCCGGTTCGCCGGTCTCCTCGTCCTCGGCATCACCGGCTGGCTGCTGTATCGCACCGCGATCAAGGGCCAGCAGACCGCCTGATGTTCCGCACGCCGCCGCGGTTCGCCGCGGCGGCGTCTACGTTTTCCCGACTGGTTTTCCCGACTGGATTGAACCGATGAAACGCACCGTTTCGCTGTCCCTCGCCGTGCTCGCCGCGTTGTCGGCGGGGTCCGCCGTCGCCGCGCGCGGCCTCGATGTCAACGATCTCGTCAATCTCGAACGCGTGACCGATCCGCAGCTGTCGCCCGACGGCCGCTATGTCGCGTATCAGGTGCGCCAGACCGATTTCGCCGCGAACAAGGGCGTCAACGGCATCTGGCTGCTGAAGCTCGACGGCAAGTCGCAGCCGATGCGCCTGACCGCCGAAGGCGCGAGCAGCGCTGGTCCGCGCTGGTCGGCCGACGGCCGCAGCGTCTACTACACGGCGGCGCAGGACGGCATCAACCAGCTCTGGCGCGCCGACATCGCGCCGGCACTGTCGGACAGCGAGAAGAATTCGAAGGCGCTGATGCGCAGCGCGTTCGAGGCGAACCCGCAGGCCGCGGTCGTATCGAGCGGACTGTCCGTCGACGTCGGCAGCTTCAAGCTGTCGCCCGACGGCAAGCACGTGCTGCTGTCGCTCGACGTGTTCACCGACTGTCCCGACATCAACTGCACGAAGAAACGCCTCGACGACAAGGCCGCCGCGAAGACCACGGGCGAACTCTACGACACGCTGTTCGTGCGCCATTGGGATACCTGGGCCGACGGCCGGCGCAGCCAGCTGTTCCTCGGCGAGTTCGGCGCCGACGGCAAGCTGCTGCCGAAGCTGACGCTGATGTCGCGCGGCATCGCCGGGGACGTGCCGTCCAAGCCGTTCGGCGACGATTCCGAATACGCGTTCTCGGCCGACGGCAAGACCGTCTACTTCGGCGCGCGCATCGCCGGCAAGAGCGAACCCTGGTCGACGAATTTCGACCTGTACGCCGTGCCGGCCGACGCGTCGTCGCCGCCGCGCAACCTCACGGCCGACAACCCGGCCTGGGATGCGAATCCGCTGCCGTCGTCCGACGGCAAGACCCTGTACTACCTCGCGATGAAGCGTCCGGGTTTCGAGGCGGATCGCTTCGGCCTGATGGCGCTCGATCTCGCGAGCGGCAAGCGTCGCGAAGTCAATGCGGGCTGGGATCGTTCCGCCGGCGCCGTGCAGCTGTCCGCCGACGGCAAGACGGTCTATGCGACCGCCGACGACAACGGTCAGCATCCGCTGTTCGCGATCGACACCGCGAGCGGCAAGGTCCGCACGGTGATCGGCGACGGCCACGTCAACGGCTATTCGGTCCGCGGCAACACGCTGGTCTACGGCCGCGACTCGCTGACGTCTCCGAGCCAGCTGTTCCAGACCACGACCAAGGGCGGCAAGGGCAAACAGCTCACGAGCAACAACGCCGACAAGCTCAAGGACGTCGCGTTCGGCCAGCCCGAGTTCTTCGATTTCCAGGGCGCGAACGACGATCGCGTCCAGGGCTACGTGGTCAAGCCGTGGAACTATGAACAAGGCAAGAAATATCCGGTCGCGTTCCTGATCCACGGCGGCCCGCAGGGCGCCTACGGCAACGACTTCCACTATCGCTGGAATCCGCAGACCTACGCCGGCCTCGGCTTCGCCGTCGTCACCGTAAATTTCCACGGCTCGACCGGCTACGGCCAGGCGTTCACCGACGCGATCTCCGGCGACTGGGGCGGCAAGCCGCTCGAGGATCTGCAGAAGGGCTGGGCCGCCGCGCTCGCGAAATACGAGTTCCTCGACGGCAACCGTGCCTGTGCGCTCGGCGCGTCCTACGGCGGCTACATGGTCAACTGGATCGCCGGCAACTGGCCGCAGCCGTGGAAGTGTCTCGTCAACCACGACGGCGTGTTCGACACGCGCATGATGGGCTATTCCACCGAAGAGCTCTGGTTCAGCGAATGGGAGAACGGCGGCACGCCGTACGACAAGCCGGAGAACTACGAGAAGTTCAATCCGGTCAATCATGTCGCGAAATGGAAAGTGCCGATGCTGGTGATCCAGGGCGGCCTCGACTTCCGCATTCCGCTGGAGCAGGGTCTGGCCACGTTCACGGCGCTGCAGCGCCGCGGCATCGAGAGCCAGTTCCTGCACTTCCCGAACGAGAACCACTGGGTGCTCAAGCCGCAGAACAGCGTGCAGTGGCACAACACGGTCGGGGCGTGGATCAAGCGCTGGACGGCGCAGTAAGCGCGCTGCGATGGCGGGCCGGCGCACGCGCGCGGGCCACGATGGGCAGGAGGGCCGCAGGCGAGTTCGACGTCGCGGTGTTTCCGCGCAGCGCCTGCGCAACGCAGCCGTTACGAGCCGGTTGCCGCCGCAAGCGCGGAGCTTGAAACCCTCTCCCCCGGCGGCTGCCGGGGGAGAGGGAGGATGCCGGATCGCCGCAACCCGATGCCGGTGCGAGCGGCGCAGGACGCCGCTCAGCGCTGCCGGTCGCGCAGCGCCGCGCCGCGATCCGGGAAATCGATGAAGAACCCGCCGACGCCCGCGTCGAGCAGCCGCTGCAGTTCCTGTTCCATGCTCAGCATCGAACCGCGTCCGTCGCGCACGAGAAACGTCGGCTCCGCGCGCAAGGTATACGTATGCACCGACAGCCCGGCGGCTAGCGCCCGTGCCGGCAGCGGATCGACGGTGCCCGTGAGCCGGACGATTCCCGCGGCATCGCGCTCGCGCACGAGCAGGTTGTCCTTCCACGGCGCGATGCCGTAGGCATAACGCTCGCGCATCCAGTCGAGCACGTTCCGTGCGGTCAGATCGCCGTAGGCAATCGGCGCCGTTCCGAGCTGCGGCAATCGTTCCTGCAATCCCGGATACAGCGCATCGAGATCGTCGCCGTGCGCGCGGTGCCAGCGCAGGTCGTAGGGCAGGGCGAAGTGTTCGTTCTGCGGCGTCACTGCGCCGATATCGCCGAACAACTGCATCATCCGCGCATCGATGCCGGCCGCCGGCAGCAGGCGCGAGTGCAGTTCGATGAGGTTCGCGATCTCGAACGACTGGATGTAGATGCGCGTCGCATCCGTGAATCCGCTGCGCACGAGTTCGTCGACGAGCAGCCTCGACACGGACCGGGCGATCGGCGAGCCGTCGAGATATCGGCCTTCGTGTTCGAA
>CAMLSI010000174.1 GCA_946482585.1 uncultured Lysobacteraceae bacterium | reverse complement strand
GAGCTTCGTCTCGATGCGGCGCACGAAATCAGCGATCGCGGCGAAGCGGCCGGCATCGTCGTCCGCGGTCACGTCGTCGAAGGCATTGTCGAGCGAGAGCATCGGTATCTCGTGCACGACCTCGGCGAAGTCGCGCGAACCCGACGCGCCGACACGCAAGGTCGGCGAATCCTCGGTCTGCAGTTCCGGGTGCGCGGTTTCGAGCGCGACGAGCTCGCGCATCAGCGCGTCGTATTCGGCGTCCGGGATGCTCGGATCGTCGAGCACGTGATAGCGGTAGTTGTGTTCGGCCAGTTCGGCGCGCAGTCGTTCGGCGCGTTGGGCGGCTTTCGCAGTCATTCGGCACTCGTTCGCAGTCGCGGGACGGCGGCACGCCTGCGGAGTCGCCGCGCGCCGGCCGGGACGCAAGTGTAGTGGCCCGCCATCGACAAATCGAAGGCGATCGGCGCGTTCCGCACCGGCGTCATTCCGGCCTCCGCGTCGCCGGTCGCGGACCGCCGGCCGCCGGTTGCGCGATTCCGTGCAGTCGGGAATGCTAGCCGGACTTCACGGAGAGCTGACCATGGCGAAGAAGGGCTGGGCCGCATTTCCTCACGCCGACAAGGCATACGACTACGCCGGCGACAAGCTCGCGAAATCCTGGAAGGCGCTGCACGCCGGCGATCAGGAACCGTTTCCGGACGACAAGTACATCGCCAAGCTGCTCAAGGCCAATCCCAAGCTCGGCAAGGACGCCGCCGGCACTGCCAGCGCGCTGCAGGACGCCTGGCGCGCCTTCCATCGCGGCGACTTCGAGGCCGCCTACGAACAGGGCAAGGCGCTGAAGGCGCTCGGCGCCTCGGTCGCGATCAAGGCCGCCGGCATTCATGCGACTTATCTGGTCGACACCGAGAAAGAAAAGCTCGCGCGCTACGAGGCACTCGCCGCACTGGCCGACGACGCGATCGCGGCGCTGCCAAACGAAGCCAACAGCCACTACCGCCGCGCGTTCGCGATCGGCCGCTACAGCCAGTGCATCTCGATCACGAAGGCGCTGGCCCAGGGCCTCGCCGGCAAGGTCAAGGAATCGCTCGACGCGACGCTCGAACTCGCGCCGAAACATGCCGAGGCACAGACCGCGCTCGGGCTCTACCACGCCGAGATCGTCGGCAAGGTCGGCGGCATGCTCGCGAAACTGACCTATGGCGCGAGCGCGGCGACGGCCGAGAAACATCTGAAGGAAGCGACCAAGCTCACGACGGATTCGCCGATCGCCTGGATCGAATACGGCAACGGCCTGCTGCTGCTGCACGGCGACAAGCAGGAAGATGCCGCCGCCGAAGCCTATGCCAAGGCCGCCAAGCTCAAGCCGCGCGATGCGATGGAAGCGCTCGACGTGGCCTGGGCCAAGGATCAGCTGGCCTGAAACGAAGGACCAAGGGATACCGATTAGTAACCAGAACCGCGGCCGGACCTTTCGTCGCTAGTTGCTAATCGCTAGCCCCTGGTTTTCGCCTCAGTTGCCGCCGCCGCGGAGCTCCGACGCGTTCGGCAGACCGGACGGGCCCGGCGATTTCATCTGCAGTCGGCGCACTTCGTTTTCGGAGCTGCGCCGCGCGCGCTCGCGTTCGGCGAAGGTCTGGCATTTGTCCTTGCCGAGATGCGAGCCGGTGGCCCGCTCGCGCTGACAGATGAGCCGGCGTCCGTCGTTGCGCGTCAGCACGGCGTTGACGTTTTCCTGCGCCTGCAGCAGTTCCGTCTTGTCCGCATCGCTGAACGATGTCGGATCCGCGTGGCGACCCAGCACGGCGGCCATGCGCTCGAGATTCTGTTCGACCTCGCTGCGTTCGCTCGTCGACACGAACTCGTAGTGACCGCCCGGCTGCATCTGCTGCCGGATCGCCGCGGCCTGGTCGTCGAACAGGGTCTTCGTGTCGGCCGTCAGCGGACGTTCGACGCGTTCCTTCGCGGACGCGACCGCCGCGAACAGCAGGGTGACCATCAGCAGGGCTGCCGGGTAAATGCGCTTCATCGTATGCTCCGCGGGAGAAAGTGGCGGCCACATTGTGACCATGCGATCCGGCCCGGCGCGTTGCCGAAGCTGCGAACATACGAACGACATCGTAGTAAGGCCGCGCCGCGGCCGGGAACCCTCATGAGCTCGAACAAATCCGGCCCCGACACTCATCGCCTCGACCGCATCGTCGCCGAAGCCCGCGCGGCCGCGAGCGAACGCGAAAAGGGCTACCGCGAGCGCGCATTGAAGATGTATCCGTGGGTCTGCGGCCGCTGCGCGCGCGAATTCACGCGCGCGAACCTGCAGGAACTCACGGTGCACCACCGCAACCACAACCACGACGACAACCCGGCCGACGGCAGCAACTGGGAGCTGCTCTGCGTCTACTGCCACGACAACGAACACTCGCGCTACATCGACCACACCGGCGACAGCAGCGAAGCGAAAGTCGCCGACGCGACCGCGAATCCGTTCGCGGCCCTGCGCGAGATGATGGCGGCGAAGAAGCGCTGAGCCGATCCGACGTCAGCTCTGCGATATCACGAAAATCAGGAGCGTCGCGAACGGCACGATGCCGTAGGCCGCCATGCGCCACGCCGACGCTTCTCGCGCGACACCCGCGGGTTTCAGGCCGAACAACGGCCGCAACAGATTCACACGACGAATCACATATTCGTGCAGCACCGCACATCCGGCCGCCGTGCCCGCGATCACGAGCACGCATTCCCAGAATCCGCCGAGCTTCAGCGGCACCAGCCAATAGGCGATCAGCACGATCAGGCTCTGGTGCAGCATGTACCAGGGATAGACGGCTTCGTTCGCGCGCGGCAGCCAGGCGAACGGACGATTGAGGTGGGCATGGGCCCAGCCGAGGATCGCGAGCAGCATGGCCCAGACATAGAAGTTGCGCAGCGTGACGATCACGACTTCGTGCCAGTACGGAATCTCGTCGGGGATGTCGTAGCGCGCGATCGTGTAGACGGCGAACAGGACGAGCGCGAACGCAAACGCGGTCTTGCGAAGGCGCAGGGCTTCGCGCCAGAAGCCTTCATGGCGTGCGATCGCGAAACCGTAGAGGAATACGGTGAAGTAGACCGCGTTGCGATACCAGTCGTGGATGAAATCGCCGTCATCGGGGAAAAGCGGCTGCAGCGTGAGCGTGTACAGCAGCAGCGGCAACGCCGGCAGCAGCAGCAACCTGGCGCCGCGCAAGCTGGCGAAGCCGTCGACGAGGCGCTGGCCCCAGCGGCTGTGCAGCAGCGGCAGCAGCGCGGCAAGCCAGAGCGTGTAGACCCAGAGATAGGCCAGGTACCAGAGATGGTTCCAGGTGTAGCCGTGCTCCCAGCCGTCGAACGCGTTCTCGGGCCAGCGCTTCGCGGTGTAGTACTCGGCCAGGAAATTCAGGAAGCCCGGCTCGACGAGGCCGTTGGTCACGCCCTGGACATAGGGCTGGACCGGCACCACGACGAGCATTCCGAAGGTCAGCGGCAGCAGCAGGCGCCAGCTGCGCAGTGCAAGGAAGCGGCCGGTCTGCCCGGGCTTGAGCAGGAAGGCCGCGGCCACGCCCGAGATCAGGAAGATCAGGTCCATGCGCCAGCGGTTCATGAACAGCATGGGTAGCTGGAGCGCGTCGTACTGGTACGAACTCTTGATGTGCCAGCCCCACTCGGTCACGTAGAGCATGCCGACGTGGTAGAGGATCAGGAAGGCGAAGGCGATGACGCGCAGGGCGTCGATATCGTGGCGGCGGTTCATACGGACTCCCGTGGTGTGCACGCAGCCTGCCGCGCGGCGGTCCCGTCGTCTGCCGCCAAGGGCTTGATAGACCTCGGTTTGGGATGAACGGCGGACGTGCGGGACGAAACGCGGGCGCGTCCCGCCGCGGCTCCGTAGAATCCGCGCATGACCGACACCGCGAACTGGCTGGCGCGCTACCAGCCCTGGCGCCGCAGCGCCGAGATCGGCTTCTGGACCAGCGGGTTCCTGATCAACGCCGTATTCAACAGCCTGACCGTCATGATGGACGTGGGGCGCTCGCGGCTGGACTTCGCACTGTGGAAGCCCGCGGTCTGGGAAACCTCGAGCGGCCTCGTGCTGCTGCTGCTCGTACCCGCCGTGGTGCTGTTCACGCGGCGCTTTCCGCTGCACCACGACACCTGGCGCCGCAACCTGCCCTGGTACCTGCCGGCCAGCCTGATCTGGTCTCTGCTGCACGTGCTCGGCATGGTCGCGCTGCGCAAGCTCGCCTATGCGACGCAGGGCGAGCACTACGATTTCGGCAACTGGCCGCTCGAGCTCGGTTACGAATATCTGAAAGACGTGCGCGAGTTCGTCTCGACGGTCGCGCTGATCCATGTCTATCGCTTCCTGCTGCTGCGCCTGCAGGGCGAAGCGAGCCTGCTCGCCGCGCCCGACGTGGGGCCGCCGGTCGAATCGCTGGACCGGCCGGAACGTTTTCTCGTGCGCAAGCTCGGCCGCGAATTCCTCATCGCCGCCGATGACATCGAATGGATACAGGCGTCCGGCAACTACGCCAATCTGCATGTGCGCGGCCGCGACTATCCGCTGCGCAGCACGATCGCCGGCATCGAAACGCGGCTCGATCCGCAGCGCTTCGCGCGCGTGCACCGCAGTTACATCGTGAATCTCGACCAGATCGCGATGATCGAACCGCTGGAAACCGGCGACGCAAGGCTGCATCTCAAGGACGGCACGACCCTTCCCTGCAGCCGCCGCTATCGCAACGGTCTGCGCGACCGCGCGCTCGCGGCGGCCTGATCGCCGCGCGCCGCCGAGCTCCCTGCGCGGCGATCGATTCGACCGTCGCTCATCGGCGCGACGAACTGCCGCTCGCACGTGCTGGCGCTGAGCCGCTCGAAGCGGCTACGCTGGCCGCATGGATACCGTGCGCTATCTGCAACTCGACGTGTTCGCCGAGCAAGCCGGCGGCGGCAATCCGCTCGGCGTCGCGATCGGCGCCGATGCCTGGACCGACGCGGCGATGCAACGCTTCGCCAAGTGGACCGGCCTCGTCGAAACGACGTTCCTGCTACCGCCTACGCAGACCGGCGCGAGCTATCGGGTACGCATCTTCACGCCGCAACGCGAGATCGCGTTCGCAGGCCATCCGACCATCGGCAGCGCACACGCGGCGCTCGAAACCGGTTTCGTCGCCGGCGACGGCGACCGGCTCGTGCAGGAATGCGGCGCCGGGCTACTGACCATCCATATCGCCCAGAGCGAAAAAGGCCGCGTCCTGTCGGTGCAGGCGCCGCGGGCGCGCTCGCTGGAGCCGGACGTGCTGCATGCCAAGCTCGTGCGCGCGATCCTCGATCGCACGCCGCTCGGCGCGCTGCCGCCGGGTTTCGTCGAAGGCGGCCGGCGCTGGTGGATCGCCGAGTTCGCCGAAGAGTCCACTTTGCGCCAGTGGCAGCCCGATCACGCTGCGATCGCGAGACTCGCCAAGGCCAGCGACAGTCTGGGCCTCTGCGCATTCGCGCGCTGCAACCAACCCGACTATGAGATCGCCGTACGTGCGTTTCCGGCTGGCGTCGGCATCGTCGAAGATCCCGCATCGGGTGCGGCCAATGGCCTGATCGCGGCCTGGATCGCCGCGGGCGAACCCGACGGCCCGCTCGCTCGCGGTTATCGCGTGAGCCAGGGCCGCGAGATCGGCCACGATGCGCGCATCGGTATTCGCATCGAAGCCGACGGCACGGTCTGGGTCGGCGGCATGACGCATACCGTCGTCGACGGCCACGCCCACTGGCGCTGAGACGCGGCTAGAGCGTGCGCGTCTGTCCGCCATCGACGTCGAGCACGGCGCCCTGGCAGTAGGCGGCCAGCGGCGATGCGAGGAATGCGACGGCCGCGGCGATTTCTTCCGGCGTACCGAAGCGCGCGACGCGCAGGCTGGCGGCAATCTCGCGCGCCGCGCCCGCTTCATCGACGCCGCGCTCGCGCGCCAGCGTGCGCACGCGTTCCTGCAGGCGGTCGGTCGCGATCGAACTCGGATTGACCGCGTTGACACGCACGCCGTCGCGGACGCCGCGATCCGCGAGCGCCTTGGTCAAGTTCAGCAACGCCGCGTTGACGGCGCCGCCGACCGTGAACTCGGCACTGCCGGTACGACCGCCGATGCCCACGACGTTGACGATGGCACCCTGGACCGCCTGCAGCGCAGGCCACGCGGCGCGACTGAGCCGCATCGCACCGAAGAATTTCAGCGCGAATCCGTCCTGCCAGGCCGCGTCGTCGAGCGCGAGGAAATCGCCGCGCACGGTGGCGCCGGCGTTGTTGACGAGGATGTCGAGACGGCCGAACGCGTGTTGCGCCGCATCGACGATGCGTTGCGCCGCGCCTGCCTCGCGCAGGTCGGCGGCTACGGCGAGGCCCGGCACGGGCAGCGCGGCGACGAGTTCGGCCAGCGCTTCGCCTGTGCGGGCGACCGCGACGACGTGCGCCCCTTCCTGGGCCAGGGTCGCGACGACGGCACGACCGATGCCGCGGCTCGCGCCGGTGACGACGGCGACCTTGCCGCCGAGCTGCAATTGCATGGGTCGTCCTCGTGAATGCCGTACGGACAGGTTTCAGCCGCGCGGCTCGAAACGCGCGCGGAAAATGGTGTCGTCGCCGGCTTCCGGCGCGCCGGCCAGAATCCAGTCGTGCACGAGCGCCTGTTCCGCGATCGGAATCGGCGGCCGCTCACGCGGCATCCGCACGCCGACGTCGGTGACGTCGCAATTGAGCTTGGTGAACAGCAGACTCAGCAACGGCCGGTTCGGCACCACGCGGATCAGTGTGTCGTCCTGGCTGCTCGGTTCGTTGTAGAGAAAGAACCAGGAATTCGGCGGGTTCAGGTCGAGATCGGCCGACGGAAACTTGCCCCAGTCGACGTGGCAATTCGCGCAGCGCGTGCTCCAGATCGGCTGGATATCGGTGTTGTAGTTGACGTGCTGGCGCATCGGAACCGCGGCAATGCTGTCGCACTGGTCGGCGAACGGCAGACGTACGAATGCGGGCTCCGGCGCAGGCCAGGCGTGTACCAGCGCAGGCGCGGCCAGCAGGACAATGGCAGGCAGGCGTCGCACTCCTCTTTTCATGGCGCCGGCGTCCCGTGCGTGCGCAGCGAACGCGCGATCAGACCAATGCCGGCGAACAGCAGGGCGAGCATGAGCAAGGTGTTGAACAGGCTCGTCGAAAGGAAATAGACGCGCAGGTTCACGATGACGCCGGCGAGGACGATGACGAGTCCGCCGATCAGGAGCAGCCAGCCGAGCACCGAACGCCCGTTGAAGAACAGCATCGCGACGCCGAGCACGAAGGGCAACAGCGAAAGACCGAAGGTGTTGTAACCCCAGATGTCCCAGCTGCCGCCGCTGACGACGACCTGATTCGTGAGCAGCCAGCCGCCGGCTACCGCGAGCACGAAGCCGACCAGAAATTCTCCGATGCCCCCCGGCGTGCCGCCAGCTCCCCTGATCGCCACAGTCGTGCTCCCGAAAGAAGTCACTACGTTTTACGGTCTGCTGCGAAACAGGTCAAACGCAGGCGCGTCGCAGTGCGACCTTGGTCGCGCTTGCTTTCCGTTCCGGCGGCCTCATCCAGCGGAAACGCGCGGGAATGAGGGGAAATCGACCTCTGCTGCGTCATCACAGGCAATCCACACGATCGCGGAAATACTCGCACCCACTATGAGCGCCTCGAAGGCTCTGGCTTTATCCCCGACCGGCGGCACGCTGCCGCGATCTTTCTCGCTGCGCCGCCGCGTGCATCATCGCCGCCAGCGCGAAGCGCCGGCTGTCGCTCCGGGCAACGCCGTCTCGCTGGTTTCCATCGGCCTCGTCGCCGGCGTTTCGCTGCTGTTGTCGTTGCTCGCCTGCACCTTCATCGTGACCGGCCTTGCGGTCTGGGTCGCCAACGGCGCCGCCGAATGGCTCGCCGCCGCGGTGCCGGCGCTGCTCGCCGTGCTGCTGTTCGCGTTCGCGCTGCGCATGTCGCGTCTGCTGAATCCGCGCGACGAACGCTGAGTCCCGCGCCCTCTTGGCTTCGTCCGGACGCGGCAACACCACTGTCGTCACGCGCTGGTTCGGCGACGCCTTTTCCCAATTGCATCCTTTGCTGCAAACCCTGCATCGGGACGGCGGCCTGCTGCGCGGCCGCATCGCGATCGACTGCGGTCGCGGCGCGGCCGGCCTGATCGGCCGGCGCCTCGCGCGCCGGCTCGGCATACCGGCAGACCGCAGCGACTGCGGTTTCGTCGTGCGCATCGCGCACGCCGAGGACGCGCTGCTGTGGTGCCGCCGTTTCGAAACCGGCAACGAGATGATTTCCTCGTTCGTGCCGTACGGGCGTTTCCCGGACGGCGGATGGAACGAACGCACCGGGCCGCTGACGCTCGACCTGAGCGTCGACACGAGCGGCGGCGGCTGGCGCTGGCATCTGCGCGGCGCACGCTGGCATGGCATTCCCGTTCCGCTAGCGCTGCTGCCGCGCTCGCAGGCCGGCAAGCGCATCGTCGACGGACGCTACGCGTTCGAGGTCGAGTTCCGCCTGCCGCTGCTCGGGCGCGTGCTGCGCTATGCGGGCACGCTCGATGCCGAGCCCGGACACGGCGCCTGAGCGCAACTGTTCGGGTCCCGCCGATCGCGTCGAGCCCGGCACCGGATGAATCGCGAAACGCCGACGCCTACAGCATCGGCAGCTTGAGGCCCTGTTCGCGCGCGCAATCCTGCGCGATCGCATAGCCTGCATCGGCGTGGCGCATGACGCCCGTGCCCGGATCGTTCCAGAGCACGCGGGCGAGGCGCCTGTCGGCCGCCTCGCTGCCGTCGCAGACGATGACGACGCCCGAATGCTGGCTGTAACCCATGCCGACGCCGCCGCCGTGATGCAGCGAAACCCAGGTCGCGCCGCTGGCCGTGTTGAGCAGCGCATTGAGCAGCGGCCAGTCGGACACCGCATCGCTGCCGTCGCGCATGGCTTCGGTTTCGCGGTTCGGGCTCGCCACCGAACCCGAGTCGAGATGGTCGCGACCGATCACGACCGGCGCCTTGAGCTCGCCGTTGCGCACCATCTCGTTGAAGGCGAGGCCGAGCTTGTGGCGCAGGCCGAGGCCGACCCAGCAGATGCGCGCCGGCAGCCCCTGGAAGCTGATGCGCGACTTCGCCATGTCCAGCCAGTTGTGCAGGTGGGCGTCGTCCGGGATCAGTTCCTTGACCTTGGCGTCGGTCTTGTAGATGTCCTCGGGATCACCCGACAGCGCGACCCAGCGGAACGGGCCGACGCCGCGGCAGAACAGCGGACGCACGAACGCGGGCACGAAACCTGGGAAGTCGAACGCGTTGGCGCAGCCTTCGTCCTTGGCCATCTGGCGGATGTTGTTGCCGTAGTCGAAGGTCGGCACGCCCTGCGCGTGAAACGCGAGCATCGCTTCGACGTGGACTTTCATCGAGCGCTTGGCGGCGTCGCGCGTGCCCTGCGGATCGGACTTGCGCCGCTCGAACCATTGCTCGACGGTCCAGCCGATCGGCAGGTAGCCGTTGACTGGATCGTGCGCGCTGGTCTGGTCGGTGACGGCATCGGGACGCACGCCGCGGCGCACGAGCTCGGGCAGCACGTCGGCCGCGTTGCCGAGCAGCGCGATCGACTTGGCTTCGCCCGCGGCGGTGTATTTCGCGATGCGCGCGAGCGCGTCGTCGAGGTCGGTCGCCTGCTCGTCGACGTAGCGCGTCTTCAGGCGGAAGTCGATGCGGCTCTGCTGGCATTCGATGTTGAGCGAACAGGCGCCGGCGAGCGACGCAGCGAGCGGCTGCGCGCCGCCCATGCCGCCGAGACCCGCGGTCACTATCCACTTGCCGCGCAGGCTGCCGCCGTAGTGCTGGCGGCCCATCTCGACGAAGGTTTCGTAGGTGCCCTGGACGATGCCCTGGCTGCCGATGTAGATCCACGA
>CAMLSI010000173.1 GCA_946482585.1 uncultured Lysobacteraceae bacterium | reverse complement strand
CTGGCGTCGAGCAGGGCCTTGAACGGGCCCTTGCAGTTGACGGCGGTTTCCTTGGCAGGGGCTTGCGCGTTTGCCGCGCCGGCGGCGGCGAGCAGTACGGTCAGGAGCAGGCGGGACGAGGGCGACATACGGACTCCGGTTCGGGGCAACGAATGGTCTGCAGAACGATGCGGACCGCTGCGAGCGAACAGTGGGCGACGCCTCGCGGAATCGGCCTCAGGTCGCCGCGAGGTCGAATGTGACCCAGTCGCCGCGCACGAGCAGTTCGAGCGGCTGATAGCGGCGCTTGTAGTCCATCTTGGGATGGCCGGCGATCCAGTAGCCGAGGTAGACATGCGGCAGTCCTTCGCGCGCGGCCCAGGCGAGCTGTGACAGGACGGCGAATGTGCCGAGGCCGCGCGCGGTCTCGGCCGGATCGTAAAAGGTATACACGGCCGAAAGCCCCTGCGCACAGACATCGGTCACGGCGACGCCGAGCAGCCGGCCGTTGCGCCGGAGTTCGAGAAACTGCGTCGGGCTCCAGTCGGTATAGAGGAAGCGCGAGAAGTCCTCCTGTTGCGGCGAATCCATGCCGCCGCCGCGGTGGCGGCCGAGCAGGTAGCGCTGGTAGAGATCGAAATATTCCTCGGTGAAACGCGCCGGTTCGACGCGGATCTCCAGATCGGCATTGCGCGCGCGGCAGCGACGCTGGCTGCGGTCAGGGTCGAAGCGCCGCACGTCGACGCGGCAGGGCACGCAGGCGCGGCAGTTGCCGCAATGCGGGTGGTAGACGTGGCCGCCGGCGCGGCGGAAGCCGCGCGTCAGCGCGAGGCCGTAGACGCCGGCCAAGTGCGGCGCGCTCGGATCGATGACGAGGTTCTGCGCAATGCGGCCGGCGAAGTATCCGCAGTCGTGCGGCAAGGTCTGGAACAAACGGACGACATCGGATTTCATCGGTGTATCCCGGGGGCCGTCGGGACGGATTCTACGTCGCCCGGCGCGTCTTGACCGAAATCGCGCCGTTGGGTTCCAGTACGGCGAACGCGACTTCGTTCAGGTCGAAGCAGCCCTGGCGGCGCAGCGCCGAGCGCAGTTCCTCGATCGACAGGCGATTGCGCGCGAGCACGTCGGGAAATACCCGGCCGTTGTGCACGAGCAGTTCCGGCCGGCCCTCGAGCAGCGTCTCGACGCGGCGGCTGCGGCTGGTGATCCAGCCGAGCAGCTGATTCCAGGCGATCAGCACGACGGCGACGAGCAAGCCGCCGGATACTGACGTGTCCTGGCCGACCATCGCGTTCTGCACCGCATTGGAGATGATCAGCAGCAGCAACAGGTCGAACGGCGTCATCTGTCCGGCCTGCCGCTTGCCGGAGAAACGGAACAACAGGAACAGCACCAGATAGACGAAGCTGCCCCGCAATATCAGCTCCCACCACGATTCGGTCAGATGCCACATGCGTCGTGATCCTCCGTCGGTCGCGATCGCCGCCCGTGCGCGCCGTCAGTGCGTCGTGATCGGAATGACCTGCGGTTTCGGTGTTTCTTCCTGCGCCTTGAACGTGCTGCAGGAACGGATCGACAGCAGCATCACGGCGACGCCGACGAGGCACAGCGTGACCATGCGCATGCGGCCCGCGACGGCGCGATGGCGCGCCTGGCCGGACAGCGGTTCGCGCGAGGCCGCGAGCTCTTCCGCGTAGCGCACCGGCGGTTCGATGCCGGCCTCGCGCAGCAGCTCGCGTGCGCGCGTCTGATCGTTCGCGTTGACGACCCAGACCTGCGGCCAGCTGCTCGCGTCCGGGCGGTTCGTGTAGCTGAAACGCTTCCAGTCGCCGCCCTTGTAGTTGGAGCGGTTGGTCACCGAGGTCCCGATGCCGTGCTCGTTCATGAGCGCGACCACGCGGTCGATGTTTTCCTGGCGCAGCGAAGTGTAGATCTGTCTCATCGGTAGGCGTTCCGTAGGGCGCGGTGCGCGGCCGTCATTTCGTCAGGCGGATCAGACCTTCCTGCGCCGTGCTCGCGACGAGCACGCCGTTGTGGTCGTAGATCATCCCGCGCGCGAGACCGCGCGCATTCTGCGCGCTCGGGCTGTCGCAGCTGTACAGCAGCCATTCGTCGGCGCGGAACGGGCGATGGAACCAGAGCGCGTGATCGAGGCTGGCCATCTGCACGTTCGGCTGGAAATACGAAATGCCGTGCGGAAACGTCGCGGTGCCGACGAGATGGAAGTCCGATGCGTAGGCGAGCAGGGTGCGATGCAGTTCGGGCGAATCCGGCACGCGGTCGGTCAGGCGGAACCAGACCTGCTGATACGGCGGGCGTTTCGGCGGATTGAATTCGTCGCGCGGATAGACGTGGCGGAACTCGAACGGCCCCTTCATGCCGAGCCAGCGCTGCAGTTTCACCGGCACGCGCTCGAGCTGTTCCGGGGGGATGGGCGCCGGCGCCGCGAGATCGTCGGGCTTGGGCACCTCGGGCATCGACAGCTGATGCTCGACCCCGCCTTCGTCGATCTGGAAGCTGACCGAACAGGTGAAGATCGGCTGGCCGTGCTGGATCGCGACGACGCGGCGCACCGAGAAGCTGCTGCCGTCGCGCGTGCGTTCGACCGAATACACGATGGGCGCGTCGATATCGCCGGCGCGCAGGAAATAGGCGTGCAGCGAATGCGCGTGGCGCGGTCCGTCGACGGTTTTCTGCGCAGCCGACAGTGCCTGTCCGAGGACCTGTCCGCCGAAGACGTACTTGGTGCCGATATCGCGGCTCTGGCCGCGGAACAGATTGTCTTCGAGACGCTCGAGCGCGAGGAGGTCGATGAGTTCGTGAACGACGTGGGTCATCGGGGCTGGGCTGGCGGTGGGGCGCGCATTGTACGTGCCTAATCGCGCGCCGCGGTCATGGCGGGAAACGCCCCGTCCGGCGCCACCGCGCCGACCGACAGCACGAAGGCCATGGCCTGATCGACGCTCCAGTCGGTCGCGATCAGCCGGTCGACCGGCACGATTTCGAGGTAGCCGCCGGTCGGATTCGGCGTCGTGGGCACGTAGACCGAGGCGAGCTGGACGCCGTCCGCGCCGTCGAACACGCGCGTGACGAAACCGATGGACTTGAGCCCCGCCGACGGAAAGTCGATGAGCACGACGCGCTGCGTGCCGTCGGGCTTGTTCTGCAGCAGCGCCATCAGTTTCTTGGTGCCGCCGTAGATCGAATGCACGAGCGGAATGCGGTCCATGAGCGCATCGAGCGCCGCGAGCAGGCGCTGGCCCAGCACGCGGTTGGCGACGAGTCCGATCAGGTAGAGGATGACCAGCGTCGCGACGAAGCCGATGCCGTTGATGAGCCAGACTTCCGCGAACAGCGTGCTCAGGCGCGGAAACATCGCGGCGAGCCAAGCGAACAGCGCGCCGATCAGCGGCGAGCCGAATTCCGACAGCAGCGATGCGATGAAGCGGAACACGATGAACGTGATCCAGAGCGGCACGACGGTCAGTATGCCGGTGATCAGATAGCGCTGGACGTGCAGCGAGCGCCGCGGCGTCGCGATGGGCGCGTTCACGGCGTCGCCGCGGTCGCTGCCGCGCCGTCGAGTTCGCGCACGAGCCGGAAGCCGATCGTGGTGTAGCCCGTGTCGGCGTCGCTGGCGCCGCGCCGTCCGGTGGCGGTTTCGTCGGGGCCGTCGCGCCAGGAAGTGCCGCGGAACACGCGTTCGGAGCAATCGCTCGAGCCGCATCCGGACGTCCACTCGCTCGCATTGCCGGCGAGGTCGAAAGCGCCCAGCGAACTAGCGCGGTAGCGGGCGACCGGCGAAGTGTGCGCGCGGCCGTCGGAACATTTGAAGCGGCTCGCGAGCGTCCAGCGCGTGCCCATGCTCGCGTCGGCGACGTTGCCCTGATCGCAGCCGCCGCCGCGCGGGAGACTCGCGGCGGCGTGCAGCCATTCGGCTTCGGTCGGCAGGCGATAGCGCGAGCCGGTTTCGTTGCTGAGCCAGCGCGCATAGGCGTTGGCATCCTGCCAGCTCACGCAGACCACGGGTTCGTCTTCGTCCTGGGCGAAATCCGGATCTCGCCACTCGAGGCTCTTCAGCCGCGACAGTGGACGCAGCGGTTCGCGGCAACGCGCGGCGGCGCGGCCAGTGGCGCGCACGAAGCGCGCGTATTCGGCACGCGTGACTTCGGTACGGCCGAGTTCGAACGCGTGGCCGAGCCGATTGCCGTCGATCTCGACCGGCACGTAGACCAGCGCGGGCTCGAGTTCGCTGCGCTGCCGCGTGCGCGTGGCGAGTTCGCGTTCGGCATCCTGCCAGCGCGCGAGCAGGGCAGCCTGATCCTGGGCCAGCAGCTCCGCGGCCGGTTTCAGCGCGGCGAGCTGTTGCGACGAGCCGGCCTGCAGCGCCGCCTGCAGACGCTTCTCGAACAGCGTCTGGCGGCCGGCGAGGAAGCCGGTCCAGGCCGGGCTCTCGCGCAGCTGCGCGCGGTCCGCCAGCAGCCGCGCCTGTTCGTAGTGGCTGCGCACGCCGTCCGTATCGCCGGACTGCAGCGCCTGATCGATATGCTCGCCGAGCGCGGCGAACACGCCGTTCATGCCTTCGCGCGCCGTCGCGTTCGCGGGTTCGAGCGCGAGCGCCGCGAGATAGCTTTCGGCCGCGTTGTCGCCGGCCGGTGTCACGAGCTTGCCGTCGTTGAGCTGGCGCACGGCCTTGTCGAGCAGACCGGTCAGGCGCACGGCAGCGGCCGCGGCGATGGCCTCGGGGTTCTCGGCGGTCTTGGCGGCGGTGTCGTCGGCGTCGGCGGCGACCGCGGTCTCGCCGAGCGAGGGCACCGTGACGAAGCGCGCCTCCGGCGATTGCTCGCCTTTGGGCCAGAGCAGCATCGCGAGCAATATCAGCGTGCCGGCGATCGAGGCGACTCCGACCCAGATGCTCGCCGGCCATTCGCGCACGCGCTCGCGCCAGGCCGTCACCACGGGCGCCACGCGGCGCTGCTGCAGTTCGCGTTCGACCGCGTCGAGACCAGCCAGGAGTTCTTCCGCGGTGGCGTAGCGCTGCGCCGGATCCTTGGCCAGCAGCTTGTCCATGAGCGGCTGCCACGGACGTCGCTGCGGCGGCAGGCGCGGCACCGGCTGTTCGACATGGGCGAGCGCGACCGACAGCGCGTCCGGACCGTGGAACGGCAGGTCGCCGGTCAGGAGCTCGTAGGCCATGACGCCGAGGCTGTACAGATCGGAGCGGCCGTCGAGCACCTGGCCGCGCGCCTGCTCGGGGCTCATATAACCGGTCGAGCCCAGGGTCGCGCCTTCGCGCGTGACGCGCACGTCGGAGTGGCGTGCGAGCGCGATGCCGAAATCGGCGAGCTGCGGCCGGTCGAGCTTGTCGAACAGCACGTTCTCGGGTTTCACGTCGCGATGGACGATGCCGTGCTGGTGCGCATACCCGAGTGCCTGGGCCAGGCAGCGCAGGATCTCGATGACGCGATGCTGGTCGCTGGCATCCTGGCGGCCGGACAGATCGCCGTTCGGCAGATAGGGCAGGGTGTAGTAGAGATGCCCGCTCGATGCGCGGTCGACTTCGTAGATGCTCACGATATGCGGGTGATCGAGCTTCGCGATCACGCGGGCTTCGTTCTCGAAGCGCTTGATGAGGTCCTCGCTCGGCGCACGGTCGGCACCGAGTACCTTGATCGCGACTTCGCGATCGAGCGCGTTCTGGACCGCGAGGTAAACCGTCGCCATGCCGCCCTGACCGAGCTGGCGAGTGATACGGTAACCGGGAATTTCGAACGGAATGCCCGGATTGGCGGTCATCGGCCGTGACGAGACAGGGGAAACGGCCCGTATTCTATCGGAAGCGATGTATAGGAATGGTTGCGCCATGACGAAAAGTCGCGGCTGGCGTGCCGGCCGGGCGCATGGCAGGCTAGTCCGGCCATGAGTTCCGCGCCGACGCCCGTTCCCGCCTCCCGATCCGCCGCTCCCGTTGCCCGTGCCGGAAAACCCGTCGTGGTCGCGCTGATCGGGCTGCCCGGCGCCGGCAAGAGCCTCGTCGCACGGGCGTTGGCCGACCAGCTCGACTACCGCCGCGTCGACCGCGACACGATTCGCCACGCGATGTTCCCGCGCTGCAGTTACAGCTTCGTGGAGAAGCGCGCCTCGTTCCGCGGCGTGCTGCTCGCGCTCGAAGTGAACTGCATGCTCGGCGAGTCCAGCGTCATCGACGGCTGCACGTTCTCGCGGCGTGCCGACCTCGCGCGCGTCGATCAGGTCGTACGCCAGTACGCCTACACGCCGATTCCGATCTTTCTCGACTGTCCGTCCGAACTCGCGCGCGAGCGCATCGCGCGCGACGTCGCCGAGAACCGGCACCTCGCGCGCGACCGCAATCCCGACGTGGTCGGCGAGGTGCTCGCGCGCATGGAGCCGCCGCCGCCGGGCGCCTTGAGCATCGATGCGCGTCTGCCCGCCGCCGAAGTCTGCCGGCTCGCGATCGAGGCGGTCGCCGGCATCGCGGGCATCGAACGCTGAATCGGCATGCCCGCGCGCGTCGGCACCGCGCCCGGATCCGCGTCGCGTCAGCGCAGGCGTTCGGGTACGTAGCGGCGATCGGCGTAGAGCGGATCCGGCGTCGCGCGGAACTGACCGCCGCCGGTGCGCAGATCGCGCCAGACGGCCACTTCGCCACTGGCGGTGTCGCCTAGCACGATCTGCCCGAAGCCGTAGTCGCGTTGCCCCGGATAGCCGAGTTGCGCGCTGCCGACGATTTGCGTCGTCGCCGTGGGCAACTGTCCGATCAGCGTGCGGCGCGGCGTGCCGACCTGAATGACGATCGCGAACATCTGTTTCGCATTCGTATCCTGCCAGATCAGGTCTTCATAACCGTCTCCGTTGATGTCGACGGCCGCGGCGAGCTGCGCATCCTTGGCCGGCGCCGGCAGCGGCACGCGCAGCCGCGGCTTGTTGCCGTCCATGAGCCAGAGTTCGAGCTCGCCGCTCGCGCGATTGCGCCAGACCAGATCGGCGAAACCGTCGCCGTCGAACTCGCCGCTGAGCACGAAATCGAATTCGAGGTTCGTCGGCAGCCGCTCGGCGCGCTCGCAGTTGTCGATCACGAACACGCAGTGGACGAGCAGCCAGCCGGCGACGGGGTCGCGCACGATCGCGTCGGCGCGCACGTCCTGGTCGGCCTGCAGCAGATCGACGATCTGCGAAGACGCGCCGATGGCGCCGCTGCGCACCACGTTGCGCGCGCCGCGCTGATCGACCAGCACGTAGTCCGCATTCGCATCGCGTACGAGCATGCGATCGAGGCGATCGCCGCCGAAGCGCTCGCTGTCGATCCAGTTGTCGTCGCGCAGCGTCGCGAGCGGATACCAGGCGCGGCCGGGTGCTTCATACCCTTCGCGATCGCCGCTGCCGACGTCCCGGCGCACCGGTGCGGACAGGCTCGTGTCGAGCGTCGCGATGCTCGGGCGGAACACGACGACGGTCTGCACGGCCGCGCTGCCGGCCTGGTGGAAACCGTCGCCGGAATAGTCGGCCTCGATGTCATAGCGGCCGGCGTTGACGAAAAATCCCGACGGCGGCGTCGGCAGGATGGCGAGTCCGCCCTGCAGCGGCGCGCGGCCCAGTTCGCGTCGCCCGGCCGCCGTGCGCGCGAAGAACGTGACGTCGCCGCCGGGTACGCGTGTGTTGTCGCCGACGACCTGCGCCTGCAGCAGCGTGCTCGTGTCCATGGCCGGCTGCGGCGTCGTCTGCGCGGCGACGACGACGCGCGTCGGAATCGCCGCGGTCAGCGGCAGGCAGCGCGAGAATTCCGAGGTGTTGCCGCGCGAATCCGTCGCGGTCGCGCTGACGCTGTCGCCGGCGCGCAGACCGGCCAGCGGCTGGGTCGGAAACCGGCTCGCGAACGTCGCCCGGCCTGCGCCGTTCGTCCTCACTTCGATCGCGCCGAGCAGGAAATCCGCGGCACCGTAGCCGCTCGCATGGCAGTCGGTCGCGAGTGAGAATTCGAGTGCGTAGGTTTCGTTCGGCGCCGCATCGAGCACACCTTCGACGCCGCCGGCGACGCTGGCCGCCGAGAGTTCCGGCTTGTTCTGCCAGCCGTTCGCACCGGCGTCGGCATCGAGTGGGTCGTTCGCCAGCGGCGCGAATCCGTTCGTCGCGTCGAGGCCTATCATCGGATAGGCGACGTCGTAGATCAGGTTGCGGCTGAGCCGGTTGCCGTTGCCCGCCACCGTGCCGGCGAGGCCGTCGCCGAGGAGAATGCCCGCATTCGCGCGCGCGATGGTGTTGTCGCCGACGAGGTTGTCGAAAGCGTCGTTGCTCAGGCGCACCGCGACGTCGACGTACGCGTTCGGGCCGCCCCAGATGTCGCGCCCGAACACATTGCGGACGATCTGATTGCCGCGCGTCGGATTGTTGGCGCCGAGCACGCGGATCGCGCTGCCGCCGATGTGCGCGAATCGATTGTCCGCGATCAGGGAATCGCGCAGGCCGAAGAAACTCTGCTGCACGGCCGGCGTGTAGATGCTTTGCAGATGCGGCGCCACGCCGACGCCGATGGTGCCGGCGAGCAATCCTTCGCGCGACACGATGCTCGAGAGCGGCGATGTGCCCTGAAGGTCCATGCCCAGCCAGTTGTGCCGCACGACATGATTCGCGCCGTCCATCATCAGCGCGGTCGTCGTGCCGAAGATCACGTTGCCGTCCGACGGCATCGCGCCGCCGATCGTGATGCCGTCGGCACACACGGCGCCGATGCCGACGCCGCTGTAGTGGTCGGGCGTGCCGTCCGCGTGGATGCCGATCGTGTTCGCCGACGCGCGCACGTTGCCGGCCATGATCAACAGCGCCGGCGAGCCCGGCGCACCGCCGACGAACGCGAGTCCGGTGACGCTGCTGCCTTCGGAGCCGCGCGAGAACATCAGCGCGTAGTCCGAATCGCCGTCGGTGGACAGCTCGATCATGAGCCGGCCGTTGCCGGTCGAGGTCGGCGCGATCGTTCCGGCCTGCGAGAACCCGCGCACGATCACCGGCGCATTGAACTCGGGCAGCGACGACTGCAGCGCGATCTGCCACGGACCAGTGCCGAACGCGTTGGTGTCGATCGCGAAGTCGATCGTGCTGCGATCGGCATTCGCGTTGGCCTGGGTGATCGCGTCGCGCAAGGTACCCGCGCCGCTGTCGGCGGGGCTCGTGACGACGAAACGGCTTTGCGCATGGGCCGCGGACGCGGCGAGCAGAACCAGGGGAACGGCGAGCCGGAGCACGCTCCGGCACCACGAAGACGACGCCATGAAACGACTCCCGCGCCGCGTCAGGGAGGGCGGCTGCGCAGATGGATACGCAGCGTGGCGGGCGAAACCCCAATGCCGGTTCGAACGCCCCCGGGTACCGCAGGGATCGCCGTCTCGCCCGAACAGGAGCTGTCGTTCGTGCTGCGCGCGCTCAGCGCCCCTCTTTGCGCCGCACGTAGAGCTGCTTGCGCACGCGCGCGACCAGCTCGCCGCCTGCCGTCTTCACTTCCGTATCGAACCAGCGCAGATATTTCTCGCCGTTCGCGGTGGCCGCGCGCAATTCGTCGAGGACGCTGTCCTCGACGATGAATTCCGCGTAGACGTCCTCGCGGCCGGGAGCGACGAAGTCGATCGTCGCGGACTTGTCCCAGACGATGAAGTCGCGGCCGAGGCATTCCAGCACGAGGATCATCCAGAACGGATCGGTCATCGCGAACAGGCTGCCGCCGAAGTGGGTTTTTACATAGTTGCGGTTGTACCGCGCGAGTTTCAGGCGTACGCGGGCGCGGCGCCAGTCCGGAGAGATGGTTTCCACGCGGACGCCGCTGAACAGGAACGGCGGCCAGAGATTCATGAAGCGGCGCAGCCGCGCCGGCGTGACTTTCATGCGCGCCTCAGAACAGCACGGCCGACATCTTGCGGCGATAGGCGCCGACGATATCGGCGTCGTCGACGATGTTGAAGGC